>CAZKGG010000033.1:0-7023 GCA_964552385.1 uncultured Candidatus Saccharibacteria bacterium | reverse complement strand
CACCGACGCATATTTATTTGAGTGAACAAACTAAGAATAACAAAAATCCCCATTAAATCAAGGTAGTTGCCTTTTTTAAGCTTTTCTGGTAATTTATACACACTATGTCACAAGACAGATTAATACCATTAAGAAACAAGGAGTCAGGGGAGGTGTATTGGACTTCTAAAAATAAGCGAAAAGTTGAGCGAAAAATAGAGCTCAAGAAATACAGTAAGAAACTCCGAAAGAGAGTTACTTTCAAGGAAACAAAGA
The DNA here is from genome assembly GCA_964552385.1 of uncultured Candidatus Saccharibacteria bacterium. Lineage (GTDB taxonomy): Bacteria > Patescibacteriota > Minisyncoccia > Phycocordibacterales > DATDWN01 > C7867-006. The sequence continues at coordinate 6,768 of CAZKGG010000033.1, read as the reverse complement.
AATAACAAAAATTCGCCATAAAGGCGATTTTTTGTTATATTGTTTCTTATTAGGGGGGTTAGTTAAGTGGTATAACAGCGCTCTCCAAAAGCACTGTCGGGAGTTCGATTCTTCCACCCCCCGCATTAATTGGTAAGTGACTTTTTCGCATATTCAATATCTTCATGTGAGTTTATTGGGAACCAGCCATTAGTTTCTATTACTTTTACTGGAAATTCATTTGCTAGTGCTATTACAGTTTGGGGTAGGCCGTACTCATCTCCACCTATATTTACGCCAGGATGAATAAAAATGTTTGAGTCTAAAACATATGTTCCTGTTGCTATTAAAGCACCTTCATTTTTTTGAATTTCAGTTTGAGGTTTAAAACCAGAAAAATTTCCATTCTCATCAATCAATGTGTTGTGATAGTTTGGCATAATTTTTTTTTGCACTGCCATTGATCTCGTGTGATTTAGACAGTCTATGAATTCAGAAGTCTCGTGCAAGTCGTCTCCATTTGCAACTAAAAATCTTTCTCCATCTTGTATTAGGTGCTTTGTTGAAAGTAGAGCCCCAAATGTACCTGCTTTTTCCCCCTGTTCAACGTAGTATATTTTTTTATCATTAAATTCGTCTCCTAAAAAATCTTTAATTTGATCTTTAAAATGTTTTATAACAATAATAACCTCATCTATTTTTTCAGGTAATGAATCTATTATGTGTTCCAGTATAGGTTTACCTTTTATCTCCACTAGAGTCTTTGGTTTGTTTTCTGTAAGTGGTAAAAGTCTAGTTCCTTTTCCTGCAGCTAAAATGATTACTTTCATATTTTAAATATATTGGTTTATTACTATTTCTGCAAGACAAAAGGGGCCCAAGTTGGCGCCCCTTCTAAACACGAAGAACAATATTCTTATCTTCCAAGCCCCAAGGCTCGTATCGAACTTGATCACTTAGTTTTCCGGTAAATGGGATAGTATCAATACCATCCAAGCATCTCATGTATTGCAAAATGAGACGGAAGTATGAGAGACCAAAGTTTTCTCGGTTTTCGCAAATTTCTTTAAAGCTCATGTACCGAGCCCATTCAACTTCATCGTTTGGATAGACTAGTGGTTCTTCACTCTGCGCTCCATTCACCTCAAATAGGTGTAGGAGGCCTGTGCCACCACCATCCGCTACTCTATACCTTTGGATAAATTTACCAATATGTAGTGACTTCCTGACGATGAGACCGGTCTCTTCTTTGACCTCTCTTATCATCGCTTCTTCAGGAGTTTCGTTTTCTTCCTGACTGCCACCTGGTAAGGCAAAACTGTGTTCAGGGTTACCATATCTATGTCTGATTACGAGAATGCTGCTACCTCGTCTTATGACGGCATTAGCCCCATCTTTTCGGTCCATTAAACCCCCAAAAGATAGGTTAGCTTTTTTTACTAATTGAGTCAAAGTTACAATAATGAAAGTAGGTCTTTTTCTATCAGGTCAAATTCATAAGGAGAATACCATTTTATTTTTTTGTCTCGTCTGAACCAGGTCATCTGTCTTTTGCTGTATTGGTAAATATCATTACTTAATGATGCAATCATTTTGTTTTTATCTATTTTCTTTTCTAGATAATCTGCAAGGTGTCTGTATTCTAGGCCGAGCTCCCTCATACGTTTCCAAGATAAACCATTTTTGTGAAGTTTCTCAGCTTCTTTTATCATTCCTCCTTTCAGTCTAGTCAGGAGTCTTTTGTGTATTTTTTCTTTTAAATCTTCTTGCGGAAGTGTTAAACCAATTTGTACAAAACTATATTTTGGTTTTTGCTTTTGAAACTTTGGTACAGATCCCAAACTTTTTGCAATTTCAATAGCACGTATTAGTCTAACAGGGTTGTTTTTGTCTATATTTTTAAGTCTATTTTTATCAAGTTTACTTAGTATTGATACAAGTTCATCTATACTTTTAGTTTCTAGTTTTTTTCGGAGTTCTTTGTTTGGTGGAACTTCTGGGAGAACTATTCCGTCAACTATTGATTGAATATAAAAACCTGTGCCACCAACTAAAATAGGCAATTTATCTCTTTTTAATATTTCCTCAATTTTTTTATTTGCTAGTTTTTGAAAATCTGAAACTGAAAAAACTTTTTTTGGCGATACCACATCCAGTAGGTGGTGGGGAATTCCCATCATTTCTTTTTTTGTTATTTTGCCTGTTCCTATATTTAGACCTTTATAAACTTGTCTTGAGTCAGCAGAAATAACTTCACCGTTATATTTTTTGGCTATTTTAACTGCCAAGTCACTTTTACCTGTGGCAGTAGGGCCTAGAATAACTAAAATTTTTGCTCTCTTCACAAGTTCCATAATATATGTCACACTTTACGCCAGATTTAGTTTTCCCGCAACGAGGTTAGAGGAGGCGTATGAGAATTCCTGGTTTCAAGAAAGATCAGATCGATAAGTCGGTTTGGGCAAGAATTAGGGCATGGAAAGTTTTACGTGATAAGCCACAGAGTGAGCTTAATGCTCATATCTTGGTTAAAGTCCTAAACGCTATTGTTAAGGCCGTATATCGTGGACAAGACGTTACCGAATTTGGGTTGTTGCTGATGCTGAAACAATGCTTGTGAATTATGTTGAATACTCTGAAAAAGCCGAGAAAGCTTGTGAGTATGTTGAATGCATTGTTCGTAGCTTTGGCTACAAAGCTTCTCACCATCTTGAGTTTGAAAAGGATATTACTGGAAAGCTGATCATGTCCTCGAAGGGTCATATCATTTTTTCAGTTTGTATACTCGTTGAGGATTTGCAAGAGATGAGTATGGATACAGTGAATGCGGTAAGGGGTAGGTGGAAAGAGCTTAATGCTGAGTTGCCACATAACCCAAAAAGAAAACCTCATAAGAAGAAAAATAAGTGAACAAATGGGTCGGCATTGCCGACCCATTCTTGTATTTGATTTTTTGGGTATATAAGATAGTATTCTATTATTGCCGGAGTGGCGGAATTGGTATACGCGCACGACTCAAAATCGTGTGTCGCAAGGCGTGAGGGTTCGAGTCCCTCCTCCGGCACAGTTTAACGAAGTTAAAAGGAGGGCCTAGCTTTTGTAATCAAAAGCGTTAGGCGGACTCGAAGCCTGATTGAGATTTTTTAGTTTACGAAAAAAATCCAATCAGGGTACTGAACCTGTAAGGTTCGAGTCCCTCCTCCGGCACAAAAAATCCCCGAAAGGGGATTTTTAATTACTTTAAAAATCATTCAGTAGTTGTATGTCTGCTCCTATGGCATTTAGTCTTTCTGCCACATTCTCATAACCTCTGTTTATAGAATAAACGTTTCTTAATATAGATGTACCTTTTGCTCCTAGCATGGTGACTAGTATTATCATTGCAGGACGTAGGGCAGGAGGGCAAACTATCTGGTTACCTTTTAGTTCTGTTGGTCCGTTTACAAAAACTCTGTGTTGGTCAGCTAAAACAACGTTAGCACCAAGTCTGTTTATTTCAGTAAAATAGATGGCTCGGTTTTCCCACATCCAGTCGTGAATAAGTGTTGTTCCTTTTGCTACTGCAGCTATTGGTACGAAAAATGGAAGGTTATCTGTGTTTATGCCTGGATATGCTGAAGCGTGAATTTTGTCACCGAGGGACACAAGTTTTGATGGATAAATCGTTATATCGCAAAGTTTTGTAAAACCATTTTCAGCATTGTATATTTTTGATTTTTTGTATTTAAGACCCATCTTTTCTAGCTTCAAAATTTCAACTGAAAGAAAATCGATAGGGCATCGTGTGATAGTTAGTGTAGAGTTTGTAACTATAGCTGCAGATATAAACATCATAGATTCTACCGGGTCTTCGCTGTTGTGGTATTCGATAGGCTGGTTTATTTCTTTTATTCCGTGCACAATCAAGGTGCTTGATCCTACTCCCTCGATTTTCACTCCACATTTTTCTAGAAAGAAACATACTTCTTGAACTTGGTAGTTTGGTGGGGTAAACCTCAAAGTGGTTTTTCCAGGTATGAGAGCTGCAGCCATAAGGAGGTTTTCTGTCGCTGTGTCACTCGACTCATACATAACTATATCTGCAGGAGAAAGTTTCTTTGTTGATATCTCGTAGTAGGATTCTTTTGTAGATATTTTTACTCCAAGAGATTCCAGGCCGTATCTATGGGCTGCTATAGTTCTTTGACCCATTTTACATCCACCAGCATGAGGAATTTTAAAATTTTTCTCACTGTGTATTAGTGAACCAATCATCATTAGTATTGATCTTATTCTAGAAGATGCCCCTGCGTCTATGTTATTTATCTTAAACTTTTTTGGAGGAGTGATTTTTACTGAATTTTTTTCTATCCACTCTACTTTTACACCAATGCTTTCAAATATTTCTATAATCCTAGATATTTCTTCTATTCTTGGTATTCCGTGTAGGGTTGTCGTTTGTTTGTTTAGAAGGGAAGCACAAAACAAACCCAATGCTCCATTTTTAGAATAGTTTGTTTGTATGGATCCAGATAGTTTTTTACCACCAACAATTTTAAAGTCATCAGTACTATCTTTAGTCTTTATTAGAGATGTTCCTAATATTGAGCTAATTTTATATATTTGTTCAGCAGTAAGGTTTTGTTCACCTTTTTCCATTCTAGCAACTGCGCTTTGTGACGTTCCAAGTTTTTTTGCAAAATCTCCCTGTGTCATGCCCTTGTCTTCTCGTATTTGTTTTATATTTTGACCGATATTTTTTGTTGGTGCCATAAAAGTGGATAAACTTTTTAATAAATATATCATATATGATATATTTATTATGTTCAATATGTTTATGCACCAGGAAACAAAAAATCTAAATATTCAAGAATATGTAGAGCTAAAAAAATACACCAGTATGTATGTTGGTGGTCCTGCTCGATACTTTGTTGATATATTTTCAATAGATGATTTAAGAAATGCACTAACATTTTCTAAACAAAAAAATTTGAATGTCTTTATATTGGGTGGTGGTAGTAACGTTGTAATCTCTGATAAAGGTTTTGATGGTTTAGTAATAAAAATATGTATAAAGGGAAAAAACAAAATCTCTGAATCTGAAGACAGTATTGATTTTGAAGTGGCTGCTGGAGAGGATTGGGATGAATTTGTAAAAGATTCTGTCATTCGTGGTTTGTATGGTTTAGAAAACTTATCACATATTCCAGGGACTGTTGGAGCATCAGTTGTCCAAAACATAGGGGCGTATGGTCAAGAAGCTGCAAATAGTGTTGTTTTGATTAAGGTTTTAGAGATAGAGAGTTTAAGAGAAAAAGTGTTGATTAAGAAAGATATAAAATTTTCATACAGAAAAAGTATTTTAAATACTACAGAAAAAGGTAAATACATTGTGTTGTCAGTAGTGTTTAGACTAAAGAAGAAAGGTAATCTCAATATAAAATATGATGATATTAAAAAATATTTTGAATATCATTCGCAGAAAGTATTAAATTTACATACACTACGTGAAGCCATTATAGATGTAAGAAATAAAAAGTTTCCATTTCCAGACTCACCAACTCATGGCACAGCTGGAAGTTTTTGGAATGCAGATGTAATAGATGAAGATACTTACGAAAATATAATTAAAAGATTAGATCAAATGGGTTTTTCTGATAAAGCCAGATACATGGTAGATAAGAAAAGTACTTTTATTGTTCCGCAAGGTTTAAAAGTTCCATATGGCATCTTGATCGAGGTTTTGGGTTTTAAGGGTAGGGTCTCTGGTGGGGTAAAGATACTAGAAAGTCATTCAGGAGTAATAAATAACTTTAGTGGAGAGGGTACTGCAAAGGATATATTGTGTTTGTCATCTAAAGTAATAGAAAAAATCAAAGAAACTTTTGGGGTTAGTCTTCGTGTAGAGCCAGAGTTGGTTGGAGAGTTTTAAAATTTGAGCAAGATATTTTTGTGTGATAAAATCACGGTATGTCACAATTCTATAATGATTCAATATTCTGGATAGATGTAGATAAGATAGTTCCAAACCCTTTTCAGCCAAGAAGGGAATTCAGTGTGCCTGAACTTCAGAGTCTGGCTGACTCAATTCGCCAGTATGGTGTTCTACAAGCTCTTGTGGTTACTAGAAAAGAGATTCCAAAGGAGGATGGTGGCTTGGATGTACAGTATGAGCTTATCGCTGGAGAGAGGAGACTCAGAGCCTCAAAACTAGCAGGTTTGTCTCAAGTCCCTGCTTTGATAAAAGTTGGTGATGAGGAAAATGACTTGATGAAGCTTGAACTAGCCATCATTGAAAACATACAGAGAGAAGATCTGAATCCTGTTGATAGAGCAAGAGCTTTTCAAAGATTAATAGATGAGTTTGGTTTTAAGCATGTAGATATTGGAAAAAAAGTTGGTAAGAGCCGTGAATATGTTTCAAACTCGATCAGACTTCTAGCTCTACCAAGTGATATTCTTGATGCACTTTCTCAAGGAAAGATTTCGGAAGGACATGCAAGGCCTCTTATGATGCTTGGGGACAGACCAGAAGAACAAACAACTTTGTTCAAAGAGATAATGTTTAAGAAGCTCACTGTAAGGGAAGCTGAGGCTATAGGTCGTAGAATTGCGTATGACAAAATAAAGAAAAAAGGTGCAACACTCGATCCAGAGACGCAAGAAATGGAAGAGAAGCTTACAGAAACTCTCGGTACTAGAGTTTCAATAGAGAAAAGAGAAAATGGTGGCAAAATAACTATTGATTTCTTTTCACCAAAAGATTTGCATGAGATACTCGAATTAATAAAAAGTAATAAAACTGTATCA
>CAZKGG010000032.1:0-7255 GCA_964552385.1 uncultured Candidatus Saccharibacteria bacterium | reverse complement strand
GTTGAACATACAAAACTTTTTGAAAAACTATTATCACACAAGAGCTTTGCAATAATGAAAAAACACTATAAAGCATACGTTCATGGATGGGATGGAGCAAAGGAGCTTCGCATGAAGCTTATGGAAGCAAAAGATGCAAATGAAATTGAGTTAATAGTAGAAGATTATATTGCGAGCTCACAATTATAATATATTTGACATAAATTCAATTTAGTATTAGTTTATTATCTGGAAAGTGATTGGTCGAGGCGGTACTTGAGATACCGATGAGAAGGTCATTCACTTCTGTGCGGAGATGCTGTTCCCTCTGTGTCACCACTTTATCTGGCAAGGTAAACTGTTCGGCAGGGTTAACGAACTCCTCCCACACAAAGATTGTTTGTAACAACAAACACATCTACACTCTAAGGACCGGAAGGTTCTTGAGGTCACACTGAGTCACCACTTGGTATACAAGTGGTGGCTTTTTCTATTACAAATTGTTAATCTTTATTCAGAGTCTTCTGGGAGGGTCTAGATGGTTCTTATGTGCACTGAGTGTTGGACTCTATACGATGACCAAAACGTATCGAGGGGTCACTATGGTGTCTGTGTAAAGTGCAATAAAGAGGCCGTGGAAGAAACCCCACGTATCCTGAAGAAGGAGTTTGCCAAGATTTTTGAGGGTGACCCACCATCAAAACACAGAGTTCTGAGAATCATCAAGGCTACTCTTGATGAGTTGCGCTCTATCAAACCGTTTGGTGTAGAACAGGAAAAGAGACCACCAAAATCTAGAAGAATTTTCTTTGATTTATCGAGGCATGATAAGGGTTTTAAAAAGGATTAGTAAAAATTAAAGACGCTCAATATGGGCGTCTTTTCTATTTTGTGTAGTTCTCACAATACGATATACTATTAATTATGTCAGAAGCACTATATAGAAAATACAGACCTAGTAAGTTTGGTGAGGTGGTAGGACAGGATCACATAGTAAAAGTTTTAGAGGCAGAGGCAAAGTCTGGAGAAATTTCTCACGCATATTTGTTTGCTGGTACTAGAGGATTGGGCAAAACTTCAATTGCTAGAATATTTGCAGATGCTATTGGTACTAGTAAAAACGATATTTATGAAATCGATGCCGCTTCAAATACGAGTGTTGAGGATATTCGAACTTTAAATGATTCGGTTTTCACCTTACCTTTTGAATCAAAATATAAGGTCTATATATTGGATGAAGTTCATATGCTTTCAAAGTCAGCTTCAAACGCCCTTTTGAAAACTTTGGAAGAGCCACCATCACATGTTGTTTTTATACTTGCTACCACTGAGACTCACAAAATACCAGAAACAGTTTTGTCACGATGTGAGACTTATACTTTTAAAAAACCTTCACAAGAAGTTTTAAAAAAATTAGTTATAAATATAGCAAAAAAAGAGGGTTCCGTTTTAGATGAATCTTCCGCAGAGCTAGTAGCTATTTTAGGGGATGGATCATTTAGAGATACTTTGGGGGTCCTACAAAAAGTACTAGCTTATTCAAAGGATAAAAATATAAAAGAGGAAGATGTTCGTCTAGTTACTGGAGCTCCGGCAATAGATATTGTTCACGATGTTATAACGGGGATCGCAAAAAAGGATTTAAAACTATCACTTGATGGAGTAAAGAAAGCTGTGAGTCAAAATATTGATATGTCAGTTTTTCTAAAACTTATATTGCATACAGCTAGAGCAGTTATGTTGGTTAGATTTAATGCTATAAATATCGTAAAGGATGAGCTGTCTGAAAGTGAGTTTGATTTTGTAAGTAAGTTGGCAAAAGGTGATGGAGTATTTTCATCTAGCGTTTTAGTAGAATTGCTTTCTGCTTATGAAAAAACTGCAGGTTCATATATACCATCATTGCCACTTGAACTAGCTTTGGTAAATATAATAGGAGAAAATAATTAAACTTTGAATACTAGTCTCGTTAGTATCACCACTACTGCGTAAAAAGACCAGTGTAGAAAATATGAGTAAATAAAACCGTTTTTAACTTTTAGTAGTAGGTAAGGAAATATAAAGGAAGAAACTATTGCTACTATTGTAAAAACTAATGCATATATAAAACCACCACCGCCTATAGCTAATAGTAGGTGGGCTCCACCAAACAGACCTGCGCACCAAAATGATGTAGTTTTTAAGCTGTAATTATTATCAATAAATGATGTTACAAGAGTTAACAAAAGTATTTGTTGTAAAAAAATCTCAATAGATTTTGGTAAAAAATACCAGGAAGTTGCATAGAGAATTTCCGACGGTGGCATCAAAGATGTTGTCCATGTTATTGCTTTGAGAAGTGGCATAACATAAGCAATATATAAAACAGTAATTATTGTTCCTGTTAATAATATTGAAAATGCCTTATATTTATTATCGATTATTTTGTGGTCATTCAAATCGTCTTTAAAAGCAAATACTGCAATAAGAGTCCAAATCAAGTAATAAATAGTTATAGTTATTGGTGTATTGTTGTATCCAATGTTGTGACCAAATACGGGTAAGAAAAGATAATAACCAATATCAGCCAGTATCCATAGGGAAGCTGTTTGTGCAATGATAGCCAATAGGGAAGACTTTTTAGGTTTATCTATTTCCATTTTTTATTTTATAGTGGATACAATGTTCCATCATGATGCAAAAAATTACCATTGTATTCGTCTTTCCAGTTTTTTGTTATGTTAACTATTTTCTCTGCTTTTTCTACTGGTTCGCTTTCGGCATCAGGGTTCATGTCAGTTTTTACTCCCCCTGGATTTACTGCAAAAGTCCTAACGTTTGTTGGTAACTCTGATTCACTACAGAATGTAAACATATTTAAAGCTACCTTACTTGCTGCATATCCATAGTTTGCCGTACTACCTGCATGTCCATCGTGGAACGACGCTCTGGCACTAGAAATGTTTATAACATAAGAAGGGGAGTCATTTAAAAGTGGAATAAATTTTTGTGTAATGACTATTGGACTAATTGAGTTTATATTAAACATGTTGATCAAAGCATTTCGGTCTAGGTGGCCTAGTTTTGACACAAGGTTTTTATCACCTTCAGAAATAGTGTCTTTATTCACCCCCGCATTGTTTATCAAAAAAGATAGATTATTTGTCTTTGAACTAACTGACTCAAATGCTTTTTGTATTGATTCATCATCTGTAACATCACACTCTACCCAGATAAGATTTTTATTTTCTGGTAAAGACCCAGTTATTTTTCTTGTGCCAGCAAATACTTGATATCCTTGATTAAGAAAATACTCGACAAATCCATATCCTAAGCCTCTATTTGCACCTGTAATGAAAACTGATTTCATAAATTAATTTATTAAATAAATTTAACTCCAAAGCATTTTTATTTTCTCCCACGGGATAGAGACGAGTAGGGTGCCTAAAGCAACCAAACCCAATCCAATTCCAGACTGCAAAGTTATGCCTTCTGACAAAACAAACACTGCAAGTATCGCAGTTAGTACGAGTGAGAATTTATCTATCACAGTTACTGCCACAGTTGGACCCATGGAGAGTGCCTGATAAAAGAATATCCAAGAAAGTGCACCGCCCATGGCAGACAGGATAACAAATATCCACTGTTTTTGACTTAGTGTGTTCAGTGCTGAAAAAGAAATTTTACCAAATGAAAGTGCAGCTATGGTGACCATGATTGCCATTACTATACCTCTAATTGCAGTTAATAAATTTGGATCAACACCTTTCAAACCAAGTTTTGCGAATATTGTTCCTAGACTGGCCATGAGGGCTCCAAGCAGTGCGTATATTATGTACATGAGAATATTATAGCTTATTTATATAGGTTTGAAATTAAAGGTTCACAAAGTGTATTTCTGGCAGTGCAAATTTTGGAGATTATTTTTAAAATTCTTTTGTATCTCCTTCAACCATAACAACAAATTCAATTCCATTTTGAGGTAAAACTTTACCAGGAATAACATGGGCAGATCCAAAGCGCGTACCATCGTGAACGGGAAATGCTTTTTGAGGTTTTAGTTTAATTGCATAGTCTAACGCTTCTCCAAGTTTCATCCATGGGCCTGACACAGGAAGAGCTAGTATTTCTATTGATCTCTCCGGATCTGTAAATGCATCTCCAGGGTACCAGAGTTTATTATCAATAAAAAATCCAAGATTTGATGAGAGTGGAATAGAGCTGTGCATTTGTGCATGCTTTTCTCCAATACCTACTATAGAAATTTCTCCCAAAGTTACACTGCCACCATTATTTACTAAATTATGTTTTATGCTTTCTTTGTCTAGTAATTCACTTACAGAATTATTTGAGTAAATGATAACATTTGGGTTGTTTTCTAAAATAAACCTCAATGACTCTAAATGATAATGGTCCTGGTGCTCATGAGTGAAAAAAACATAATCTATATCTGTTAATTTAGAATGAGCTTCTACTGTATAACTCCCTGGATCAGTAAGAATCCTTTTACCTTTGGTTTCTATTAGTAAACAACAATGTCCAAGTTTAGTAATTTTCATTTGAGAAATTTGGTCAATTCTGCTGGATTTTTAGCATATCCAGCAAATAAAATATCTCTGCACGTTTCGATGTCATTGTCCGATAGTGCATAAACTGGTTTACCAAGAGCCACGGCATATCCTAATTCAAGAGTAACACTATTTCCGCTATAACCACCCTTATTATAGATAAAAACGGTATCACCTTTTCTTATTTTGTTGAAATGATCATGAGTCAAACCCATAGCAATAAACTTTCGGTTATGAATTTCTTTAACCTTATCAACTCCTCCATAATTTTTGGTATAAAAATGAGGAACTAATACATTTACCCCAAGTTTTTTGAGTTTATGTGCGAAAACCTCTACCTCGTCTGCAAATCGATTACTTGAACATATTGTTACTGATTTCATAATTTTACTTAAGAAAATAATACAATTCATTTGTAATGTGTTGCTGGGAGACAGGGAATCGATGCTGAAAATTATATGCACCGCTGGGAGACAGGGAATCGAACCCCAATTAAAGGCTTCAAAGGCCTCTGTCCTACCGTTAGACGATCTCCCAGCGCTACATACAATTTTCAATATCAAATATCATATCAAGGAATCGGTCATAATAATTTTCTGGTGAAAATTTTGCGACCCCACCTCGTCTCGACAGACTCCGGTCTTGCGGTCGGGTCCCAACCCAACCTCACCCCTCTAAAGGCTAGAAAGGCCTCTGTCCTACCGTTAGACGATCTCCCAATATTTAAGTAAACAAGTAATATATTACACTTTTTTAAGATTTTTACCACTCAAATAAAAGCCTGCTTACTTGTGGGTATGTAACTAATTTGTTTTAATTCAACAATGAAACTAAAACAGATAATTATTTTTGTATCGATAATACTCCTCATACAGTTCCTCGCACACTTTGTTGTGTATCAGGGTGTGGTTCTTGGTTTTGGTATTAGTTCAGGATTAGGCTTAGTGATTTCGAGAATTTTGCTCGTCTTTCTATCTATTGCTTTTATTGCTTTGATTTTAACTGTTTCAAAGTTCAACAACTTTCTCACTAGGTTTTTATATAGAACTTTTGCTATATGGCAAGGATTTTTGTTGTACTTTTTTCTGGTATCATCTTTTTATATCTTAAGTTTATCGTTTGGTGCAGACTTATCTTACAAAAATGTTTGCTATCTTTTTGGTACAGCAGTATTTGTGGGTTTGTATGGACTAATTAACGCAAAAAACATAAAGATTAAAAAAGTGGAAGTTGAAATCAAATCCTTGCCTACATTATGGAAAAATAAAAAAGTTGTTTGGATAAGTGATGTTCACTTGGGGCAGGTAAATGCAGAAGGTTTTTTAACTAGGATAGTAAATAAAATAAATTATCTAAATCCTGATTTGGTTTTTATAGGAGGGGATTTGTACGATGGTGTAAAAGTAGATACAGAAAAAATAATTGAGCCTTTGCGAAGTTTAAAAACTTCTCAAGGTGTATATTTTATTACTGGCAATCATGATGGTTTTACAGATATTTCTACAGAGGAAGATGTGAGGGCTATAGAGAATGTCGGGATAAATATACTCCAAGATAAAATGATAGAAATAGACGGATTTCAGATAATAGGTATTGATTATAAACACAGTAATCCTCGAGAGAAATTTAGAGATAAGCTGAGAGATTTAAATATAAGTAAAGACAAGCCATCTATCTTACTCAAACATATTCCTAGTGATGTAGATGTTTCAAAAGAGTTTGATATCAGTCTCCAGATCTCTGGTCACACACATAGGGCTCAGATGTGGCCACTATCGTATCTACCCAAAATTATATTTAAAGGTTTTGACTATGGTTTACAGAGAACTGGAGACACACAGGTGTATACATCTAGTGGAGTAGGTACTTGGGGTCCACCGCTACGTGTTGGAACTAATTCCGAGATAGTTCTGTTTAGTTTTAAATAAAAGAAATACTATATAAGCAGTATAGATTCTTTTCTTTTTACATCGTGATATACTCAAACTATGTATGAAGTAGAATACAAAGTAGAGATAACTGAAGAAGAGAAATCTAAACTTGAAATTCTTTTTAAAGAGTCAGGTTATGAAATTAAATCTCCAGTTGTTCAAAATGATTATTATATAGAGGCAAAAGAGTCTCCGGTTGGTGGTTATGACTTAAAAAGATATAGGGATGAAGGTAATAGAATTTTTTATACAGAAAAGATTTGGGAAGAAGTTGAAGGAGGTAAAATCCGAAAAGAAGTAGAACATTTAGTTGAAATGGAAGTATTTCAAACTGAATTACCAAAGTATCCAAATACTTTAAAAATTCAAAAAACTAGACAGACATTTTCTGGGAAATATAACGACAACGATATTCATATAGATATGGATAGTATAAAGTTCGATCATTCACCAAGTGTAAGGTATTTTATTGAAGCAGAAGTTTTGAGTAGTGATAAAAATAGTGTTATGGATTTAAAAAAATCTCTCATTGAATTTATAAAAAATTCTCTTGGAAAATCAGAGTTAGTGGAATCGCCAGGAATGTTCAATATGGCTTTTAATAAATTATAAAAATATGAAAATTATACTTGGATCATCTTCAATATACAGGAAGGAGGTTATGGATAGTTTTGGTTATGATTTTGTTACTATGTCACCTGATATAGACGAAAAAGCAATAAGAATTGAAAATCCATATGAACTTCCAAGTTTAATAGCGGATGCAAAAAGAATGGCACTTGTAGAAAAAATTAGTGA
>CAZKGG010000031.1:0-7312 GCA_964552385.1 uncultured Candidatus Saccharibacteria bacterium | reverse complement strand
TTATGATATTGAAACTCTTATGGAGAGACAGTATTTGTATAAGAGATTTGAAAAAACAAAAGTTCTAATAATAGATGAGGTTTCGATGCTTCATCATTTTAGGTTAGATATGATTGAGTGGATTTGTCGGCAAATGAAAAGAAACGAGTCTCCTTTTGGTGGAATGCAGATTATTTTATGTGGTGATTTTTTTCAGTTGCCACCGGTTTCTCGTAGACGTTTTGATGGAGAGAATTTTATCGAACCAGTAGAGTCTGAGTTTGCATTCAAAGCAGAGAGTTTTTTGAATTCAAAATTTACTATTTGCTATTTGTCCGAACAACACAGACAAAAAGATAATTCGTATCTAACAATATTGAACCAGATACGTCAGAATAAAGTTACGCAAAAAACAGTTGATCTGCTAAAGAGTCGTCTGAATGCTGACCCAGAAACAGGAAATGTTACTACTAGACTCTATACACATAACATAGATGTTGATGAGATAAACAAAAAACATCTAGGTTTGATAACTGCTGATGAGAGAGTGTATAGGATGACTTCGAAAGGTGCTCCATCTCTAGTTGAGTCTTTGAAAAAGAGCTGTCTTTCTCCAGAGGTTCTGGTTTTGAAAAAGGGTGCAAGAGTCATGTTTACAAAAAACCAACCAGAAGGTGGTTATGTAAATGGAACATTGGGTATTGTTAAAGATTTTAACTCTTTTGGTGATCCTGTTATTGAAACAAATAACGGAATGTCTTTTTTTGTTTCCCCGCAGAGTTGGAAAATAGAAGAAGAAGGAAAAGTAAAAGCTGAAATAGAGCAACTACCACTCCGGCTCGCTTGGGCAATAACTGTTCACAAAAGTCAGGGTATGTCCTTGGATGCTATGGAAGTTGATTTGTCCAAATCTTTCGTAAAAGGAATGGGTTATGTGGCACTTTCTCGTGTGCGCTCTCTCGACGGGATGAAACTTTTAGGATTTAACGATATGTCACTAGAGGTTGATATGGAAGTTTTGGAGATGGATGAAAAGTTTCAAGAGAAATCAGAAGAGGCTGTTGAAAAACTAAAATCTATGAAGAGAAGCGAGATAGAAGATAGACAGAAAAAGTTTATTGAGAGTATAGAACCAGACGAGAAAGTAAAAATAAAAAAGAAGGAGAAAGAATTAAAGAAATCTACTCATGAAATAACAAAAGAAATGCTATTGGATGAAATGTCTTTGGCAATGATCGCAGACAAGAGAGGAATAAAGCAGGAGACTGTTGTTTCTCACATAGAGGACTTGGTTAGAGAAAATGATTGTCCAGATATAGATTATTTAAAGAGGGAACTTAAAAGAAGTGAATTGGAAGAAATAATCAGCGCTTTTGAGGAGTTAGAGACAGACACACTTTCATCGGTATATAACTACTTGTTAAAGAAAAAAAAGAAACCAAGCTATCTGAAAATACGTATTGCTAGGTTGTTTATGAAATAGTTTTGGTTATAACCATGCATGTACAAAAGGTAGGGGTTTGCTCTACCGTTTTTGTTTTATGTGCTAAAATTTAATCATGAATAACACATACACTTGGTATCAAACTCTTATCAAACCAACTTGGGCACCACCTAGTTATTTGTTTGGACCAGTTTGGACATTTTTATATATTATTATTTTTGTTTCTTTTGGTTACGTATTTAACTTATATTTTACAAAAAAGATTCCGTTTATAGTTTTACTACCTTTTATTTTAAATATTATTTTTAACTTAGCTTTTTCTCCTATTCAGTTTGGCTTACAGAATAATATTTTAGCAACCATAGATATATTTTTGGTTTTGGGAACATTGATTTGGGCGCTAGTATCAATATATCCATATGTTGCTTGGGTTGTATATGCAAACATCCCGTACACTTTTTGGGTTTGTTTTGCTACTGTTTTACAGATAACTATCACATATCTAAATAAGTAATGAAAAAGAAAGTTTTAGTTAACGACAAGATGCAGAAAAAGTACGCTTACTTTTTGACTGAGCCTGTCGGTAAAAATTTCGATAAAGAATTTAAACCAGCATTAACACCAAAACAAATGCTCACTCTCGGTGTTTTTGGTGGTGTATACATGAGAGACTGCACAAAAGAGTTTCCAAGTGATTGGTTTACTAAAGCCAAGTTTGCAAAAGATAAACGAGATGAATCAATAAATTTATTTAAAGTGAACGCTAGTCAGCCACTATCTGTTTGGAGAAAGAAAGGTTGGATATACGATGAAGATCCTAGAGGATGGTTTCAGTGGTATTGTCGATATTATATAGGTAGGAGAATTCCGGATGAAGATAAAAGACAAATATCAAGATGGAAAAAGATGAGACGACATGTCGGCCAAATAGTTGCTAACTGTAGACCGGGGGACTTGAATTGCAGGAGAAAGCAGAGACAAGCATTGCTCCACTGGGCATATGATTCTAGGAAGATATAGTCATTGACTTTAATTTTTAAAAAACATTTAATAGATACAGGAGCGTGTACATGCCTCCAGACTATAACAAAGGCGTTTGGACAGTCGGAGCTGAAGGTGTTGGAAAAGATAGAAAAATAATTGGTGTTCTTTGGGTGCCGTATGACAGTGAAAAAGGTCTATACTTTGAGTGTGGACATAAAGTCATACTTTCTCGAAGAGTTAAGGTTGATAGAGTACCTATTCTTCAGGGCTCATCCGCTATTGTTGTTGATTTGCGAGATCCGACACTTTCGCCAAAGCACTACAACTTTATCGGAGTCTACTTTGAAGAACAGGAAATTTCAGCCTGGGTTAGTATCGATGATGTGGTCGATAGTTCTCAGGGTGAAGTATCTAGTTTGACTGAGTTTGATATGAATACAAAAAAAGAAGTCCCTCCTTCTTCAATTGTCCATTAATATATTGGCCCCACAAAGAAAGATTCGTGGGGCCATTTTCTTTTAAATAAGAGTATAATTGAAGCATGAAAAAGACTCTTATATATTTTTTTCTTATAGTTCTGCTTGTTTCTATATTTGATATTTTTTCTATTTTAAAAAAACCAATAGATATTGATATTGATAACAGTGTCGCTCTATTTAAAAATGCAAAACCAATTGAGGTTTCAGTATTAAACTTTGGTGACTTAATGTTCGACAGGGGTGTTAGAAATATAATCGAAAATAGAAAGAGAGACCCTTTTGAATATATAAAGAAAGATTTGGATGTATTAAATAAATACGATGTTGTCGTTGCCAATCTAGAGGGGCCGGTAGTTGTTATGGATAGAAATCTCTGCCAACAAAAAGCATATAACTTTCAGTTTGCAACCGATACAACTGATAGATTGAAAAGCATTGGAATTAAAATGGTAAATATAGCAAACAATCACTCGTATGATTGTTATAGCAAAGGTTTTGAGAGTACAAAAAAGTATTTGATCGAAGCTGGTATAGATTATACGGGAGATACAGATGTTAATAAGAGTTTTGTTATTAAAGAAATAAATTCAAAGAAAGTAGCTTTTGTTGGTATAGATAGAACAGTTAGTGATACGAGTATAGAGAAATATTATGAACTAGTTAAAAAATTAAAACCTGAAAATGATTTTGTTGTGGTCGATATACATTGGGGAACAGAGTATTCACTTCTGGAAACACAAAGTCAGATCAGTGTTGCACATGGGCTCATAGATAGTGGGGTAGATGTTATATTTGGACATCATCCACATGTTGTGGAACCGGTCAGGCTTTATAAAAATAAAGCTATATTTTATTCACTTGGGAATTTTGTTTTCGACCAGACTGGAAAAGAAGAAAATACTGGAATAGGTGCTGGGGTAGTGTGGAAAGATGATTTAACTAAATATACAATCCATCCATTTAATATAAAGCTTTTTGCTCCAGCATTAATGAAGGGGGAAGAAATGCAAAAGTATTGTGATAAATTTTTGAAAGACATAGAGCATAGCGGTTGTAGTTTTGATATTGCTCACATTGACAAAAACCAATAAATGTTTAGTATTTTTAATAGAGCAGATATAGAATCTGCATGGAGGTTGGATGAACATCGAATGGGACGTGAAGATTGGTGACCACAACGGCGCCAAATCTGTGCTGAAAGTTACAGTGATTGATACCGTTACCCGTGAACGAAAGGTTTTTAAACGTGGGACGGAATTCATGTTGATGAAAAATATTGAGGGTACCAGGCTGATGGTTGGCGATATCGTTAGAGTCGTCGACCTGCTCATCCCTGGATTCACAAATGATTTCATTTGCGTATCATCGAAAAATCATGGGTCTGTTTGTGTTACGCACAATTGTTTGGAAATGATTCCTGTCGAAAAGGCTACGTCGAATACCATTGAAGTTGAAGACCACTCTCGGCGTTTGGCCGAAAAAGGCTATGCCGTAAACGCCGTCTAGTTGCGTTTTCAATCTCGTGGGGGATTTGCCCCCACGAGTTCACTTTAATAGGAGAGTGAATTGAATCAAACAAAGTGACCCAAGTTCTTCACTAAAGGCTTCATGACTTAAAAAGTCGTGAGGCTTTTTTATTTGACAAAGATAAAATAAGTTGTACTATCAGTTTCAGATAGCCGTTATGGCTAACATGGTACCTGTGCCAGACACAGGCCTGATCCAGATAACTGGCAGGAGATAGAATGAACAGTTTTTTCAAGGTGAACAAGTTTCTCAACGTCAGGGTTATTATTCGGTACGAAGCTGAAAAGCGTATCACCGAAAAGCGATTCAAGGGTGCTGACAAGCCGATCGCTGGGAACTTCTCCCGTTGGTCGTCCATCAAGGAATTGATGGAGGATCCTCGGATCTCGAGCAAGCTCTTGACCGAGTTCCATGAGGCCTGCAAGGATGAGGTCTTTGGTACCGTGAGTTTCGAAGTTGATTTCGGAGATGTCGTCGGTTGGACCAACACTGATGATGTCTCGAAGTACGATATCGATGCTCTCGAGCGGTTCGAGCCGAACAGGCGGAGCACTGCTATGCGAGTGAAACTCGACAGGGTTGATCTGAAGGCGCCGAAGACCAACTTTGTCACCTTTGTTTGTGAAATGCGTGACGAGCCGGATGTCCCCACCTTTGTCATTCACTCCATCTATCCCGGTAACGATATCGGAGAAGTGAGTGGTGACATGACGGAGGAAGAGAAGATTGTTTTCTTCGACTGGAACCACCCCGGAGTGGAATAAAAAATATAAACCCTGCACATAACATCGTGCAGGGTTATTTTTTTAATTAAACATGTAGATTGGGCGCATTTCGTTGTTGGACTTCAAAAAATAACATTCACCGTACTGAATGTACGGCTCAAGTTATTTTTATTGTCCGCCTAGAACTGCATCCAAATCTAAATGTTTAATATTTGACGAAAATAAATTTTATTTTGTATTCAGAAACACACTTTTCTTGGTGGTATAATCACGGTATGAAAAAATTAAACAACCTTTTTCTTGTCGGGTTATTACTGAGTTTGATTTTGCCGATTCACTCTAAAGCATACGAGGAAAGTATTAATATTGATATTTCACAAAGCGGGGTCATTCCTGCTTTTTCTTTAAATTGTAGTGGCACAAATGCATCAGCCTTGCTCATATCTGGAACATATCCTTTTCAAAAGTCAGTTGAGGTGTATATGAGAAGACCTTGTGTTGATGGGGTGGTTAATTTTGATAGTTTTGATTTAAATGATTGGTTAACTCGAATGGGTGATGCATATCCTGCGTGGACAAACTATTTTTCGGAGAATCTATTGCTGGTGGTTAAAGACACTACCGCTTTGTATGCTCCAGACGCTCCTATATATAATCAAATAATAAATCTGTGGGGTTCTCAAAATAATTATGATAGAAATTCTTTAAGTCCTGATGATAGTTACTATCCAACAATTGGAGTTGGTCCCAAATTTAATTTTAATGGGTCTATTTGGAAAAATGAACACAAAGTTATAGTAGGAAATTCTAGTGTTATGTTTTTCCCAGGAGTAATGGGATCTAGATTGTATGAAAATGGTAACGAACTATGGGTGTCAAAATCGGATTCAGATCATGAAAGGTTAACACTTAAATCAAATGGAGAAAGCCTAAATAGTGTTTATACAAAAGATGATACACAAAATATTAATGATGAAAGTGAAGCTGGTATAGTTGATGAAGTCTATGGCTCAAATATTTATAATTCATTCATTAATGATTTAAGAAATTGGAAATCGGAGGGGGTTATAAAAGATTACGCATTTATTCCTTATGACTGGAGATTGAGTCTAGAAGATATAATAACAAACGGCGCAACTACTACGGATGGAAAACTGTCATATGTTACGACTCAAAATTTTTCAGAGTCTTTTGTACTTAAAAAATTAACTGAATTGACAAAGAATTCTAACTCCGGAAAAGTTACTATAATAGCTCATTCTAATGGTGGTCTTGTCACAAAAGCTTTAGTGAAAAAATTGAAAGATACTAACAATCCTTTGTATTACAAAATAGATAAAATTATTCTAGTTGCAGTTCCGCAAATCGGAACTCCAGACGCAATAGTAACATTGTTACATGGTACATCCTTGGTTTCTGGATTTGTTATGGATGCTGAACGTTCACGGCAGTTGGCTGAAAATATGCAAACAGTTTATAACCTACTTCCCACAGATAAGTATTTTTCTTCGATAGATCCAACTTATTCAAGTGATAAAGTAGTATCGTTTTTAGATGATGTGTCTTTTCAACCTCAGATATCACAATATGGATTATATGTTTCAAATTCTACAGAGTTAAAAAATTATATATTAGGAACTGATGGTAGAAATAAGCCAGCTTATACTGAAACTGCGAGTCCAAGTATAGGTAACGCTACTCTTTATTCTAATGCCGAAGCTGTACATGCCGTTCTGGATAACTGGCAACCTGCATCAACGACAAAAGTTATTCAAGTCGCTGGATGGGGAGAAGAAACTCTCGCAGGGATAGATTATAAAAAATGCCGACATACTATTTCAAATTATTACCATAAATGTTTCAGTTTTAGAATGGTTGTAGATGGAGATGGAACAGTATTAACACCAAGTGCTTTGTGGATGTCTACAACTTCACCAAATGTTGAAAGATGGTGGGTGAATCTAAAAGAAGCCAATACATTATTTGCTAAAAAAAGAATTCACAGAGATATTACTGAGGTTTTGAGCGTTAGAAATTTTATAAAATCAATGCTGACTAATAGTAATTATTTAGATGATGGAATTGTTACAAAAAATCAGTCATTACTTTTATCCAATGATGCAAGACTTCATTACACACTCCATTCACCACTTACACTTGGGGTAACTGATTCA
>CAZKGG010000030.1:0-7341 GCA_964552385.1 uncultured Candidatus Saccharibacteria bacterium | reverse complement strand
GTGTAAACAACCATAAAGGCATAAAATACTTGGAGTAGGAATTGAGAAACTAGAATATTATAAAGATTTTTGTCTTTAATGTATTCAGTAATTGTTTCTTTCAGTCTAATATGGTGTATTTTTGAGGACTCTACTGTTTTGAATTTTTGTATAAAGTAATACAAAGGCAAGAGAGCAAGTGAGGATAAAATGTATACGTTTGCATACATATGATCTGTAAGTATCCAGGAAAGACATATTGGAGCCAAAACTATTGTTATGTTTGTAAGTGTTAGGTAAGTTGCCCGTATACTTCCTACTTTTGCCTTGTCTTCTTCAACAGATTCAATCAGTACATCCATATTGAATAAAACTAATGAAATTGTAACTGTGTGGATAAGAAACCATAAACTAATATAGAATGCAGATGTGGAAAAAGCCATTCCTAATGTAGATACTAATTCAATCAAAAGAGACACTATTATAAATCTATATACGCCAATCTTTTCTAGTATTTTTGAGGCATTGAGTAGCATGAGTGTGCTACCAAGAGAGCCGATTATATATAGGGCTGAAACTTTTGTATCATCCGGGTCATTGAATATAGTAGATAGAAAAGATGAGTTTACGTATATAATCAAAGCATAATGAAAAGAAATAAATATGTTTGATAAAAAAAGAGTGTTCAGGAGTTTGCCTTGTCTAAAAGGGGAAAGTATTTTGTCCATCACATTATTATATAGCAAAAAAACATATTATAAAATAAAAACCGCTCAGATGAGCGGTTTTTATTATTTAAACTAAACTCCAAGTACAACCGGTATAACCATAGGTTTCTTTGCTGTTTTTTGGAATAGAAATCTTGCAACATTATCAGCAAGAATTGATTTAACTAAATCAAAATCAATAGGGTTCATGCCTTGAGTAGTGTCTTCTACCGTTTTTTTGATTATCATTCTGGCATTAGTCAAAAGATCCTGGGATTCTCTAACATAAACAAATCCTCTCGCAATAATGTCTGGAGATTTCTTGAGTTTACCAGTTTTTGTATTAATGCTAACTACTATTAGGAATATTCCATCCTGAGCTAGCATTTTTCTATCTCTAATAACCATTTCTTGTACATCACCAACTGAGAATCCATCAACTAGAACAAGATTGGCTGGAACCTTTTCCTTTAATATTCTGATTTTGTCCCCCTTGTCATATATTTCAACTATAGATCCGTTGTCAGGTATAACAACATTATCCTTGCTGTGTCCTAGTGAATATGAAAGCTCTGCGTGTTGGCATAGCATGTAGTGGTTACCATGAACAGGCATAAAGAATTTGTAAGGAACCTGTTGATGTATCCATTTCAATTCATCTCTGTTTCCGTGACCAGATGCATGAATGTCTGAATCGAGATAAGTAACTATCTTTGCTCCAGATCTATAAAGGTTGTCTTTTAAGTTAACAACTGATTTGTGGTTTGTTGGAATAACAGAAGCTGAGAGTAGAACTGTATCTGTTGGCTTTAGTCTAACGTATTTATGTGTTTTGTTTGCAATACGCATTAGAGCCGCAAACTCTTCACCTTGGGCACCTGTTACAAGCATTATTATTCTGTCAGGAGGGTAGTTCTCGATATCTTCTAGCGGAATTATATTTTTCGCGTCTGCTAGTTTTAGCATCTTTACGATTTCAATGTTTGATTTCATTGATCTACCTTCAATAACAATTTTCTTGTTATATTTTTCTGCAGCATTAATAATTGCAATAATTCTTTCTACTTGTGATGCAAAAGTGGCAATGATGAGTCTACTCTTTGTTTCCTTTATAAATCTATCTATGTTTTCAACAACAACATTTTCAGAAAGAGAAAATCCTGGCTTTTCAATAGATGTTGAGTCCATTGTTAGAAGTAGGGTATTCATATCTTTGAATCTCTTATACTGTTCCACTTCTTCCTGAGTAGGAACTCCATTTACGTTGTCGACTCTTACGTCTTCGATAAATACAATATTTCCATACGGTGTCTCAATGATAAGACCCATTGAATCTGGAATAGTGTGAGAAATAGGGAAAGTTTTAACTTTCAATCCTCCTACTGTAATAGCTTCATTACCCTCTATTATCTGAATATCAAGAGGTTTTAAATGTGGGAATTCATCCTGTCTTTTTTGGATCATTATAGCTCCAAATTGTCTTGTGTATATTTTTGGATAGCCAATTCTGTCTATAATGAAAGGGAGCCCCCCAATGTGATCTAGGTGTCCGTGTGTGATAAATAGGCCTCGGATTCGATGCTTGTTGTCTTCGAGGTACTTTGTGT
Source organism: uncultured Candidatus Saccharibacteria bacterium (assembly GCA_964552385.1). GTDB lineage: Bacteria > Patescibacteriota > Minisyncoccia > Phycocordibacterales > DATDWN01 > C7867-006. The sequence continues at coordinate 5,048 of CAZKGG010000030.1, read as the reverse complement.
TTGGAAGAATATAGTCTATACCTGGTGTATCTTCGTCTTTGAATTGAAATCCGATATCTATAACGATGATGTCATCACCAAACTCAATCATTGTCATGTTTCTACCGATTTCTTCTACACCACCAAGAGGGATAATACGAATATTATCTCCGATAGGGGGGATGATTTCCTCAGCCTTTCTTGTCATCCTTGTAGATACAGGGCTTCTTCCGAAAGATTTTCTCCCGAATGATGATCTGCTTCTACCCTGTGAATGACCCCTATTGTCTCTTGCACCAGGTCTTACTGTTTCTTTTTTCTGTTCTGTGTCCATAATTTTATTTTAATAATTTTTAATAAATATTTTCCAAACGTTATTTGTCTCTATATACCACTTGCTAACATCCGCAAACCTTTCTCCCGGTGATGTTATTTGGCCTAAACTTACATTCTTAACTTTCTTTGGAACTATGTATATAAAGTATGGTGAGTAAGTAAACACTGCGGGGGAGTCATTTGTAATCTCTTTGTTAAAACTGTTAAAGTAACTTTGTTTTAAATTTGGATCACCAGTTTCTCTGATATTTTCCAAAAGCTTGTCAGCTTTTAGGTTTGTATAAAGTGCTATGTTTAAACCAGGGCTATTTCTTTGAGATGAGTGCCAAAATGGATAGAGATCCGAGTCTCTTCCAACTACTTCACCAAATAATAGAGAGTCATATTTTCTAGGCTTGATTATATTTTGATTTAAGTCGCCGATTTCAAATATTTTTACTTCTACTTTCGCACCCAAAGATTGCCACTGTTTTTGTAATAGATATGCAGTTTCTTTTAGCTCCGGAGCATTACCGGTTGAAATTGAAAATGACAGTGTAACAGTTTCTTTTTTTGAAGTTTTTTGAAAGACGCCATTATCATTTAATTTCCATCCAGCTTTTGTAAGCAGGTTCCTTGCAGCATCGATGTTACTAGTTGTTGAAACATTTTGTGTAAATTCTTTTGCTGGAATTGGGCTGTCGATTACTTGGCCATATCCTCCCAAGACATTTTCAATAATAGCATTCTTGTCAGTCGCCATATTTAAAGCTTGTCTAACTTCTTTGTTAACAAATACAGGGGCAACATTTTGGTTGAAAAATACACCAAAAATTCGTGGTAGTGGAGATAATATAATCTCATCACTTGCAACCTTTAGAGCTGGAAGTGATTTTGGAGAAACACTGTGTAGACTTTCTATGTCTCCATTTTTGTATGCATCAGTTAAGTCTTTTTCGTTTTGATAAGACTTTATAACAATTTTGTTTATAAACGGTTTTCCAAGTGTGTAGTTGCTGAATGAAACAAGATGGTATTCAGAAGGTAGTCCACTACTAGTATATGTAATATAGTCTATTTTATACGGTCCTGTTCCTACTGGCTTTGTGTTGAACTGACTAAATGGAAATTCCTCGATTGAAGCTTTGCTCCATATGTGTTTCGGTAATATGCCCAAAGTAGTGTTTTGTATAAATGATGTAAAAGGTTGTTTCAAGGTAAAGCTTACTGTTTCGTCATCTATTTTTTGAACCTTTACGCCAGCCCAGTTTGCCTCTCTCGGACTTTTTAGTTCAGAGTCTTGAGCCTTTTCAATAGTAAATACAAGATCATCTGCTGTAACCTTTTTACCGTCGTGAAAGATAGCACCACTTTTTATTTTGAATGTGTAAATTAAACCATCATCAGATATTTTGTAACTTTCCGCTAAATCTTCAGAAAGATTGCCGTGAGAGTCTGCTTTTAGTAAACCAGAATAAACTAAAGCCGTTACGTCTTTGTCGATATCGCTAGAAGCAAGTAAAGGGTTTATAAATCTAGGTGAGCCCATAACTCCTTCAGTTAGTGATCCTCCATAGTCTGGGACTTCAATAAGAAACATTTTATTCACTTGGTACAAAAGGGAAAGACCGCTCACTATAAATATAATCGTAAATACGAAAAATATAGTTTTCTCTGTTAGAGAAAATTCTCTTATAACCCTCATTGCTTTATCTGAATAGGGTATTTTCCACTCTTTATTTAGAAGTGATTTCAAATATTCTTTGTCCACAAAAATAAATATTTAGGTTAAATTTAGTAATAATAAATACAGTTTATGTATTTTACTATTTCAAAAGTAGAAGACTGAATGATGTTGCAGCGAAAAGAACCGCTATTACTATAGTTGATATAAATAGTATTTTTTCAACACCTCGTTTTGTGTGATATCCCGAAGAAAAACTGTCGCCTCCGCCAAATGCAGAACCTAGACCAGCTTCTGATTGTTGTAGGAGTATGCCTCCAATAAGGAGAACAGACAATACAATCTGGATATAAGGAATCATTCCAATACTCATGATGGATCTTATACTATCAAAAATCCCTAAAATTGCAAATAATACATACAATAATAGACTAGTAATAAGGTTAAAAAATGATATAATCGACTCTATTATTGTTAACTAAAAATTATAAATATATGCAAGAAGAGAAGAACTTTTTTCAAAGAAATATGAAGTGGGTAGTTATAATTGGTGTAGTTGTTTTGTTTGCGATGTGGCTAGTTGGTGGCTATAACTCACTTGTTAGTCAAAATGAAGCTGTAACTGCTCAGTGGGCTCAGATAGAGAGTCAGCTACAGAGACGATTTGATTTGGTTCCAAATTTGGTTGAGACAGTAAAGGGTGTAGCTAAACAAGAAACTGCAGTGTATACAGCTATTGCTGATGCTAGAACTAGATATGCTGGTGCAACAACTCCTGATGAAAGAGCAAAAGCGGCTTCTCAGTACGAATCAGCCTTAGGTAGACTACTTGTTATTACTGAGAATTATCCAGTACTACAATCCGCACAGTCATATAAAGATTTAATGGTTGCTATTGAGGGAACAGAAAATAGACTTTCTGTTGAAAGAAAGAAGTACAACGATGCAGTTCAAGTTTTTGATTCTAGAGTTAAGTCTTTTCCAACAACAATAATTGCAAAAATGTTTGGTTTTGGAGAAAGAGCATATTTTGAGGTTAATGACGAGGCAAAAATTAATCCAAAGGTTCAATTCTAGTTTTTATTAGCATTCTTTAATAAAAAATATGAACTTTCATAAAAAAGTTAAATCAAGTGTGTATGATCCTGCATATTATTCTGAAGTGATAAATAGTAGTTTTGGTTCTTCTCTAAAATATTTTTTTAAGTTGATAATACTAATAGCTTTTATTGGGAGTATATATGCTTCTTTTATAGTTATTCCAAATTTTAATTCACTGGTAAAAAATTTTGGAAATGAATTAATCGATACTTATCCGTCAGAGCTAGAGATCAAATTTAAAAATGGTGTAGTGTCTACTAATGTAACTGAACCGTATATCATTCCAGTACCAAAAGATGAAATCAATAAAGATTATGGTAAATTAAAATACGATAATCTTCTAGTAATAGATACAAAAAGTGATTTTACTATGGAAAAGTTTAGTTCTTACAATACCGTAATCTTGCTAACTAAAAATGCTGTAGTAAGTAGGGATAATAACAAGATTACAATCACAGATTTGAAAGATGTAACAAATTTTACGATAAATCACGAAAATTTAGTCTATTGGGTAAATAAATTTACTCCTATTGTGAAAGTTATTCCTTTTGCTATTCCATTTGCGATATTTATTGGTTTATTAATCTTTTACTCTTTTAATTTATTTTACTTGTTGTTTGCGAGTCTACTTGTATTTATTCTTGGAAAAATAAGAAAACAAGGACTTTCATACAAAAAGTCATATCAAGTTTCTCTACACGCAATTACTCTTCCGCTTATATTAACTGTATTATTTTCGGAATTAAAAATTCATATATTTTTGTTTCTACCGACAGTCATACTTCTTATTGTTGTTTGGTTTAATCTTAAAAAAGTCGAATCTGTTTCACCTATAGTTTAAAACTATGCGCTATTTGTCAAAAATATTAATTTTTCAAGTTTGTATTTTTGCTATACCGCTTTTTGTAGCAGCTTTTACTATACCTGCAAAACCAACCGGTTTCTTGCAGGACTATGCGGGTGTGCTGAATGCACAACAAGTTTTGAGCCTTGAAGCAAAACTTGAAAGCTTTGAAAAAAATACAACAAATGAGATATCTGTAGTAATAATTCCATCACTCGATGGTGATACTATTGAAAATATTGCTCAGGATATTTTCACTAAATGGGGAATTGGTAAAAAAGGAAAAGATAATGGGGTACTGTTTCTCGTATCTTTAGCTGATCGTAAAACACGTATACATACTGGATATGGTTTAGAAGGTGACCTAACTGATATTGGAACATCTTATATTCAGAGAGACATTGTGACACCTGCTTTTAGAAAGGGTGATTATTATGGTGGTATAAATGGAGCAGTAGATAAAATGATAGAGGCCTTGGGCGGAAATGATATTGTCCCAGTAGCTAGTAAGTATGATTCAAAGTTTTTTGAAACTGTATTTTGGATTTTTATAATATTTTTTCAAATAGCGCTTTCTATTCTGGCAATGTCTAAATCGTGGTGGGGAGGAGGAGTATTGGGAGGCATAATTAGTTTGCTTATATGGCACTTTCTTATCAGCTCGGCTTTTGTTGCTGTGCCAGTAATAATAATTTCCATATTGATCGGGTTGTTTTTAGATTATGTTGTATCCAACTCGTATCATAGAGCCAGATCTCAAGGAGTATATCCATGGTGGATGAGTGGTGGTGGCGGTGGATCTGGGGGTGGAGGATTCGGCGGATTTGGAGGAGGATCTAGCGGTGGTGGAGGCAGTTCCGGAAGTTGGTAAAAATCGGCAAAATCACCTCATCTGCGTTGTTGGACTTCGGTAAAATAATTTTTCACCTTATATTTATAAGGCTCAAATTATTTTACTTGTCCGCCTAGCATCTAAGATAATTTATCCGATTTTTACGTGGCTTGTATTGAGTTTAGTGTTATTATTTCTATATGGAAGAAGAAACACAAAAACTAAAAGATCATATAGTTAACCTTGAGACTCAAATTCATGAATTAGAGAGAGATTTGATTCATGATGGATTA
>CAZKGG010000029.1:0-7355 GCA_964552385.1 uncultured Candidatus Saccharibacteria bacterium | reverse complement strand
ATATTTTAATGTGTTTGGTCCAAACCAGGATCCAGAGTCTGTTTATTCTGCTGTGATACCACTGTTTATTAAAAAACTACAGAAAGGTGAGTCACCAGTTATCCTTGGCGATGGCACTACTTCACGTGACTTTACTTATGTAGACAACAATGTGGACGCTAACTTGCGAGCCTGCGTTGCAGAAAGTGAATGTGCTGGTGAAGTTATAAACATTGCATGCGGGTATGAAATATCACTCAACCAACTTGTTGAAAAAATAAATGCTGAGATGGGAACAGACATAAAACCAGAATACAAAGACGAGCGAGCGGGGGATGTAAAACACTCACTAGCAGATATTGGAAAGGCAGAAAGACTTTTGGGCTACAAACCTTTGGTAAGTTTCGACGAGGGACTAAAAAAAACTATAGATTTTTATAAAAATAACTAAAATATAACCGCCATATGGCGGTTATATTTTCATTCCCCTTTTTTCTCTTCGCTTTTATGGTGATTTTCTTTGTGTTCTGCTTCGTGTACTTTTGCACCCGGTCTTTTTGGAATAATAAGTGCGGCGATAATATAACCTATGATAGCAGGAACTATTGCAGTCATGATAGTTAGCACTATAAAAACAAGTCTAAGTACTGTTGGATCTATGTCTGTGTATTCGCCAATACCACCTATGACACCGAGTAGTATTCTATCATTTTCACTTTTGTATAGCTTTCTCATGTTAGTTGAATTAACTATTTCTTGCTTTTAATTTCTTCATTTAACTTTGCTAGAAGTTCCTCTGCTGTCATTTGTCCCAACTGGCCATTATCTCTTGATTCAAGGGTTACTTTGCCAGCTTCTACTTCCTTATCTCCTAATACAATCCAATAAGGTATTTTATTTGTTTTTGCGTCTCTAACCTTTGAACCTAGGTTTTCGTCTGCTAGGTCTAGTTCAGATCTTATACCTGATTCAACGAGCATCTGGTGAACCTTTTGTGCATAATCGTTGTGGTTCTCTCTAACAGGAATAACTTTGACTTGAGTAGGTGAGAGCCAAAGCGGAAATGCTCCTTTGTAGTGTTCGATGATAAAAGCCATTACTCTCTCTATAGCGCCAATAGATGATCTGTGAACTACAACAGCTTGCTTTTCTGAACCATCCTTTGCTGTGTAAACAAGGTTAAATCTTTTTGGCATCACAAAGTCGTACTGCACTGTGAAAGCCGTATTTTCTATTCCTCGAACATCTTTCATTTGTATATCTATTTTAGGCCCGTAGAATGCAGCCTCGTCTTTTGCTTCGTTGAACTTTACTCCTTGTCCTTGTAGTACTTCTCTCAAAATACCTTCTGATTTTTCCCAAGCAGAGTCGTCCTTATAGTATTTTTTATCATCAGCTCTGTCTCCAAGAGAAAGTCTGTACCAGAAGTCATCACCTTTTTTAAGGCCAAATGTTCCTGCGACCTCTTCGATAAGATCTAGAACATTTTTAACTTCCTCTTTTGCTTGTTCATCATCTGCACAGATAATGTGTGAGTCAGCGAGACAGAAAGATCTAACTCGAACCAGTCCAGACAGGTTTCCAGAAGCTTCGTATCGGTATAGTTTTGCTATCTCAGCAATACGCATAGGTAGTTCTCTGTATGAGTGAGGTTTTGAAAGATAGAGTTCAAAGTGGTGAGGACATGTCATCGGTCTGAGCATGAACTCTTCGTCATCCACAACGATAGGAGAGTACATAGTGTCTTTGTAGTATGGGTAGTGGCCCGACTTTTTATACAAATCAATCTTTGCTATGTCAGGAGTAGTTACGTGTTTGTATCCACGTTTTATCTCAAGGTCTACAACAAACCTTTCTAGCTCACGTCTTATAGTTGCACCTTTTTCGGTGTATAGTGGGAGACCTTTTCCAACTGTGTCTGAGAATACAAATAATCCTAATTCTTTGCCAATGACTCGATGGTCATTTTTGTCCATTTCGTTGTTTTTGTCGTTTTCCATATTGAATACAGCATATCACAACTACTAAAAAATTAAATTAAGTTGATTTATTTTATATTTATTGTATAGTAAAAAAAGATGTTAGGTAATCAAACCTGACTGTTTCAAGGAGAAGGACACTTGTTGCGTACATTTACCGATCATGCGATGGAGAGGGCCGAGGAGCGTCTCAGGATGGAACCTCGAGACATTCTCAATATCCTCAACTGGGACCTCACTGTCACATTGGGTAGGGAAAGGAATCGATATCATAAACTGTTCTACAGTGAAGTAGATCAGGATTGGTTTGTTGCTATTTGTGACGAGAGAACCAGAGAGGTTGTTACGATTCTTCCGTATGATTACCACAACAGGTGGATGATTTCTCAGGAAGCAATGGATGATGCAAGAAATATTGCAGAATCAGGTAAGAAAAAGGATATTCAAGAAAATTATATTGAAGATATTCCTGTGAGACCAGATCCAAATGATTCCTCTAAAACTTTGCAGAGCGTCATCAACGTCTTGGCAATTTTTAGGACTCATGATGGAGGTCTTTATCGTAGTGGTATTTGTAGGTTGAGTATCGAGGAGTATGGAAATGACAAAGAGGCCATTCTCAGAAATCCTCTAGCAATCGATAAGATTAAAACTGCTCTTCAAACGGCAAACCCTGAAAAGTTTCATCTTCATTCTTTGTACATGAGAATTGGTAGGAAGGGCGCACTCATACCTTTCAAGATTCGTGAGTTGGTAGCCTGATATTTACTTAAAACCCCCATAAACTTTATGGGGGTTTGTTTCTATTCTAGTAGTTTAACTTTGTCCACCAGTACACTTTTTTCGCCGTTTCTGATTGAGAATGTTCCTTTAATTACAACACAACTTTCAGGAAGAATTATTTCTTGAAATTCCTCAAATATTTTTGGAAATGCAACTGCCTCAATAGTGTCACCTAAATCCGATATTTTTAGAAAAACCATTTTGTCTCCCTTCTTTGTGACAACAGGTTTTACCTCATCTATTATTCCACCAAAGACAATTGGTTGCTTTTCCTTGGCTGTTTCTTTCATCTTTTTTATGTCTGTTGTTTTGTTCTCTAGTCTTTCCTTAAAAGATTCTAGTGGGTGGCCAGAAATATACAATCCAAGGAGTTCCTTTTCCCATAGTAGTTTATCGGCAGAGTTTCCGTGTGGGGCTTTTTCCAAGTCTATTTCAGTTGCTTCGCCACTACCAACGAGACTTCCGAAGAGTGAATCTTGATCAGTTTCTTTTGCTCTCTCTTCTTTGTTAAAGGTTAGTAGTCTATCGAGGTTGTGAAGTAGTGTAAATCTGTACTGGTCTTTATCATCAGTATCTTTTGCGAGTGAATCCAGTGCTCCAGTTTTTATTAGAGATTCCATCGACTTTTTGTTCAAGTTTTTATCTTTTATTCGACTGAGAAAATCTGAAAGTGATTTAAATGGGCCATTTGCTTTTCTTTCGTTGATAATAGATGTGGCAATACCTTCACCAAAGTTTTTTATTGTTGTTAGTCCGAAACGGATAGTATCTACCTCACCTTCATTTTTTGCTTTATTCACTCCAAATCCCTCAAATGAGAAATTTACATCTGGTGGTAGAACCGGAATTTTCATTCTTTTACATTCACCGATTATTTCTGCAATCATAGTAGTATCACCAGATTCAGCAGTTAGTACGGCCGACATATAAACAGCAGGGAAGTTTGCTTTCATATAGGCAGTCTGATACGCAACACGACCGTAGCTCGCTGCGTGTGCTTTGTTGAATCCGTATCCTTGGAATGGCTCGAACAACAACCATAGTTCCTCAGCTTTTTTTTCTGTCATTCCTCCAAATTTCTGACAACCTTCTACGAACTTCACATGTTGTTTCTTCATTTCCTCTGGGATTTTTTTTCCTACAGCTTTACGGAATTTATCCACTTCACCCCAGTCATATCCGGCAACTTCAATAGCGGTATACAAAAGGTCATCTTGGTAAACTAGCACTCCAAATGTTCTATCTAGAAAGTTCTTCATTTTTGGATGAAGATATGTAACAGGTTTTTTTCCGTGTTTTCTAGCTATGTATTCGTTAATGTTGTCCATTGGACCTGGACGATAGAGAGCCACCATAACGTTTATGTCGTGAATAGTTGTTGGTTTCAACTCTTTTAGTGCTCTTGTCATTCCGTCTCCGTTTAGTTGAAAGAGACCAATAGTCTCACCTCGAGCTAGCATCTCAAAAGTTTTTTTGTCATTGACTGGCACATTTTCTATATCCACATCAACACCTTCAACTTTTTTTGCAATCTTCATGGCATCAGCAAGAATAGATAGGTTTCTGATTCCGAGAAAGTCGAACTTTAGAAGTCCTACTCCGTCCTCACCAACAGCGTGCATGTCGTATTGAGTGATGATTTTGTTGTCTCCCTTTGTATCGTATTGTAGTGGAACATAGTCAGTGAGAGGAGTTGGTGAAATAACAACACCAGCAGCGTGAACAGAGATGTGTCTTGCACAACCTTCAATCTTCTTTGCCATTTCTATGATTTTTTTTACATCCGGATCATCGTTGTACATTTTTTTGAGCTCGGGATTTTCTTTAAGTGCTCTTTCTATTGTCATTGGAAAACCTTGAGCTCCCATAGGTATTTGTTTTGCTATAGAGTCACCGAGACTGTATGGAAAACCTAGTGCACGAGTTACATCTCGAACTGATCCACGAGCAGCCATAGTACCGAATGTACCAATCTGAGCCACTTTATCTATACCGTATTTTCCTCGAGCATAGTCAATAACCTCATCACGTCTGTTATCGGCAAAGTCCATATCGATATCGGGCGCTGATGGTCTAGATGGGTTTAGAAATCTTTCAAATGGAAGGTAATACTCTATAGGGTCTACATTTGTAATACGTGTTAGGTATGTTGTGAGAGATCCAGCAACAGATCCTCGGATGTTTGTTAAGATGCCGTGATTGTGTGCGTAGTGAAGTAAATCCGATACCACAAGAAAATATGGTGAGTAGCCTTTGTCTTTAATAACCTTTAGCTCATACTCGAGTCTCTCAATATATTCTGGTGTCTGGGGGAGTTTTCTTTTTTCAAATCCAGCGTAAGCGATTTTTTTAAGTTCATCATCATATGATAGTCCACTCTCTACTATATAGTTTGGCAAGAACCATTTACCTATAGATATTTCAAGGTTGCATCTATCAGCTATTTTTACTGAGTTTTCTAAAGCCTCTGGAGTTGATTTGAAAATCTTCTCAGCTTCTTTTTGTGTAATAAAAGAAAAATCTTCGTCACTTTCTTCGATTTTGTCATCATGTTGAGACTGAATAGACATGAGGGTTTGTCTAGCAATGCGATCTTCAGTATTTAGATAATAAACATCTTGAGCCCCAACTATTGGAGTGTTTGTTTCCTTTGCAAATTCAATTATTTTTTTTGTAGTTTCTTCTGCACCTTTTATTTCTGGATGATGAGTTATCTCCAAATAAAAGTTTGGTCCATCTTCTGTATCTTTAAATATTTTTTTATACCATGATAGTCTTTCTTGTGCTTGGTCAATATTTGCAAGCTTGAGTGAGTTGGTTATGTCACTAGAAAAAGACGGTGCAATAGCTATGATGCCTTCATTATATTTTTCTAATAGTTCCTTATCTATTCGAGGTTTATAGTAGAAACCCTCAAGGTGCGCCTGAGTCACGAGTTTAATTAAGTTTTTATATCCTGCATCATTTTTAGCAAGAAGAATGAGCCTGTATCTCTCTTTGTCTATTCCAGATTGTTTATCGAGTCTAGATCTATATGCTACATATGCGTCTATTCCTATTATTGGCTTTATTTCCTTCTTTTTGCATTTTTGATAAAACTCAATTGCCCCATATAGATTGCAGTTATCTGTTAGTGCTATAGCTTTTTGTCCATCTTTTACAGCTGCATCAATAAGGTCTGGGATTTTCGGCAGAGCGTTTAGTAGAGAGTAGTGTGAGTGAGTGTGTAGATGTACAAATTCCTTAGACATATTTTTAGTTTTGTCATTATAGCACGACCTTAAAAAACAGCATGGAATATTTTATTTGACAAAATAGATTGTTTGTAACATGATGAAAAAATACAGTTCTTTGTATAAAAGGAGGATAGTTCCATGTGGAGGTTTAGAACTGACTTCTATCGTGGTGCACTTCGAGTTGGTTGGTGGGGAGTAGTTTTTCTCTCTATATTGGTAGCAATTTTTTACTAGGAGGAGAGATGACTCTTTATTCACTACCTTGGTATACGTTTGCAATGTTCATTATTATCTGGATGCTCGACAAAGCAACAGAGGATATGACGTTTCGTCAGAAACGGAACAAAAACTCTACAGAATTTGTACCGGAGATACATCCGGTGGTTCCGACACCAAACGTTAACTTCTGGCAAGACGTTAATGATGAATTTAAGTAGTCCAAAAAATGATTTCAAAGCCGGCATGATTGCCGGCTTTTCTTTATGTTAATATCTAGTTATGAAAATAATCGGTATTGATGAGGTAGGTCGTGGACCACTGGCCGGTCCAGTAACAGTTTGTGCCGTTTCTTGCGATCAAAGTATGTATAAAATTTTGAAGAAAAATAATAATTTACCTGCAATCGGGAAAGATAGTAAAAAACTTAGTGCCAATGCAAGACAGAGGTTCGAAAAAGTAATAAAAGAATTTTCAAAACAAGGCAATATTACTTTTAAAATATCAAATATTTCAAATAAAACTATAGACTCAAAGGGTTTATCTTACTCGATAAATAAAGCTATTGCAGAATGTCTAAAAGGAGTTGAGGCTACATTGGACTCGAGTTTTCTACTAGACGGTGGACTAAAAGTATCTAGTGAATATAAAAAACAGAAAACAATTATAAAAGGGGATGAAAAGGAAAAGATAATAGCTTGGGCCTCTATACTAGCAAAAGTATATAGGGATAATTATATGTCCAAAATGAGCAAGAAGTATCCTGGTTACGGTTTTGATATTCATAAAGGTTATGGAACTCAAGCTCATAGACTATATATAAAGAAAAATGGTTTAAGTGATTTGCATAGGAGGAGTTTCTGTAAAAGATTGATTTTTTAAGCCATATAGTGTAATGTTGTCCTATTATGGTAGTACGAATGCGAAGTACAAAGGCACACCGAAACAACAGACGATCTCACGATGGTCTGTCTAATCCTGCTGTAACTTTGGACAAAAATACAAATGTTCCTCATTTGCGACATAGAGCATCAACAGTAACAGGTCAGTACAAAGGTAGAGTTGTTATTGATGTAGCGGCAAAGATTGCAAAGAAGGCAAAGAAGACTAAGCGAGAGGGAAGATAAAACTTCCAAATTTGGCGAACTCCTCGTTCCCAAAT
>CAZKGG010000028.1:0-7434 GCA_964552385.1 uncultured Candidatus Saccharibacteria bacterium | reverse complement strand
GTAGTGTTTCTGGTGGACCACGAGGAAGGACCTTGTGGGTTGCCGAGTCTGGAAACTCGGATGGAGGCTTTATGGATATCAAGGTTGTTTTCACCTGGCTGCCTTTGGTTGTGATGAGTTTTATTTATCTTTTTATAGCCATATTTGCTGTCGTCGTTCTGGCAGTGCTTGTGGGATCCATTGTTCCGTTTGTTACGCCGATGAGGTGGGGAATGGAACTGTGGGTTCTCTTTAACAAGAAAACTCCAGAAGAAGCAGGATTCATCCTGTCTGACAAGTTGGATGAAGCTCTTAGGATTAGAGATAAGGCGCACCTCGACTTGAAGAATTCCATCAAGTCGAAGTACAAAAAATATATTGATGAATCTCATGAGGCGTTTTCGGTGGCTGAACGCGAAGTCACGAAAGCTCGCTGGAGACTTGACCGACTGATTGGTGTGGCCTACCTGGCCGGTCGTGGTCGGGATTTTCGAAGATTTGTGAAATAAGAGTAAGTCGTCTGTGTTAGGCACAAAATCCGTGCCATCATGTGACGGCTTTTGTGTTATAAAAATATTAATATTTATTTTCAAATCTATAACTTTACGAGTCTTTTTAAAAGTGATAGTTTGTTTCCGGGAGGTAGTGCATGATAAAAACGACAGTCTATGTTCAACCATGGACTGAAAAAGAAAAACGAGAAACGTTGCTGATTTTATTGCCTTGGTTGGTGATGGATACCTTCGACTTTGTCCTTGTTCGTGTAACAATTGTTGATCGAGAACACGAACCGCACAAACCAAGTCCTCAGATTGAGGTTGAAGTTCCTGCGATTTGTTCATGGATTACGCTTGAGGGGTCTGCTCGCTTGCTTGCGCGCATGATCTGTGAGAAGTTTCCCGGAGAGCCAAACGGCTTCTCGGTCAATGTGAAATACTCAGAAAAAGAAGACTACTTCAAGATTCCGTAATTTGCCGTTTAGTGTAAGGCCAAAAGCCGTCATTCGAGACGGCTTTTGTATTAGTTAAAATTGACTAAATTGATTTTCAATGCATTATTGTAGCTGGAGGGTGCATGCTCAAAACAATCGCCGGTTTTGAATTTGATATTGATGACGCTAGTGGCGTGATCAAAAGCATTAGATCTCAATCCTTTTTTGTTAGTGTTGGAGATAATGTCATTTCTAATGGCAGATGTCGCATAGGGAAAGATGTTGTCGGCAAAGTAGTGCGAATCGACTATCCCTACATCAGTGGGAGAACGACTGATATTCTTGCGGTTCGGTGGGATGGGCGGAATGAAGTTTTGTCTATGAAGATAAAGGATATTCAACTCTTGGAGGTTAGATGACTGAACTTCAAAAAATGGCATTAAAAGCAGGTTTGTTTTTTGGGGCATGGCCACTGCTTATGAATAAGAGTGGTCTGCCCGGGAATCTTTCTGGTTCCGTCTTGGGGTTGATTTCATTTCTTGTTGTAACACCATTTGCAATGCAGGGATTTACTTGGTCGCTCATAACAGAGTCTAACTGGATCTATGCAGTGCTTGCTGGTGTTGCTAGTGGAGTAGGGGTTATCTTTTTCAATGGCGGCCTTGCTGTAACAACAACAGCAACAGTGAGTAATTTTTTCGTGATGATGATTGTGGTTCAAGTCTCAGTATCGGCAGTTTACCAGATCATCGTGACACAAACAGTTACTCCAGAAAAGTTCTTTGGTTTTATTTTGGCTGGAGGTGCAGCATACCTTCTGTCCAAATAGTTGTGAGGCGTCCATTGTGGGCGCCTTTTTTTAGTACATTGACATATTTTATATTATTGTCATAATAAAAGTAGGAGGATTAATGTCAATTGTGGTAAATGTTGATGCATGGATTGTCTCAAAGTGCGCCAAGTTTAGCCATTGGCTACAGAGAACGGTTGGTCTGACCAGCTATTTCGTAGTTAAAGTCGGCATTTTTCTTTGTGTTTTGTCACTGATGATGACAATCATCAATTATTGGTGGCAGTTTCTTGTTGTTAAGACTACTCTAATAACGGTTTTGTTTTACTCTGTGTATCTTTTTGGGTACATGCATGACATCCATCTTTGCAACAAGAATGAGGAGCTGTTACAACAAGGAAAACCACTGATAAAGATTCAGTCTACGGGTTTACCCATAAGGATGCTCTGTATTTTGTTTTCAGTCTATTGTGTATCGTATTCTGTGATTTCGGGATACAATGTTGCAAATTTCCTGGCAGCAAGTCTTTTTCCATGTGGCTCAGTGTTAGTCTTTTATTTTCTAGCAGTGACCCCATTACCACCTGGTACAAGCAAACTTGGTAAGTTGGTAGAGTCTATCTCTGCTGGCTTTAGCAAGATGGTTCCGGTGTCATCTAGGTCCTGAATAAATGGAGAATAATAGTCCAGAGGCGTCCATTGTGGGCGCCTTTTATTTTATACTAAAGCGTAGTCTAGAACTCGGCGGTCGAGGTCAGCGGAAACTACTTTAAATTTTACAGAGTCACCGAGCATAAATTTCTTTCCTGTTTTTTCTCCTTTGAGTGTGTAATTTTTTTCATCTAGTGAATAAAAGTCATCACCAATGTCTCGGATTTTTACCATTCCTTCACATTTAGTATTTTTCTCTTCTATAAATATTCCAAATTCTGAAACACCGGTAATAGTTCCATCAAAAGCTTCTCCAATATGATTCATCATGTATTCAACTTGCTTGTATTTTATACTTGCACGTTCAGCGTCAGAAGCTTTCTTTTCTAGTTCAGATGAAGCAAGACAGATTCTTTCAAACTTTTGATATTCATCTTGTTCAATCTTTCCACCTTTCAGCTCTCTTTCAAGAAATCTGTGAACTAGTAGGTCTGGGTATCTACGTATAGGTGATGTAAAATGAGTGTAGTAAGCAAAAGCTAATCCAAAGTGACCAATATTTTTTGTAGAATAAACTGCCTTCGCCATACTTCTGATCGTTGCAGTTTTTATAAGTTCTTCATTTGGAGTTCCCTCTGATTCTTTCAAAAGCTTATTTATATCTTTTGAAGTAACTTCACCATCTTCATTGTGTAGATCAAAACCCATAGCTTTTAAGAATATAGCTAAATCTTTTATTCTATCCTTATCAGGTTTTGCGTGTATTCTGTAGACTGACTGCCAACCTTTTTTCTTTATGTCTTGGTTTTGAGACATAAAAATATATTTAGCAACTGCTCTGTTGGCTAGCAGCATGTATTCCTCAACTAGCTTGTGTGTATCTAGTCTTTGTTTTTTATAAACAGAAATAGGTTTGCCATCTTTATCTAAAATAAATTTAACCTCTTCTGTTTCAAAGTTTATCGCACCATTGTGGAACTTTGAAACTTCCATCTTTTTTGCAATTTTCTGTAGAGTTCTAAGTTCGTTTTGATATGGACCATTTTGTTTACCATCTATTACTTCCTGAGCGTCCTCGTATGTAAATCTTCTGTCACTATGAATAACAGTTCTACCAAACCATTCATCCAAAACTTTTCCATCAGCATTTAGTTTAAATACAGCAGAGAATGTGAACTTATCTTCATTTGGGTTTAGTGAACAAAGGTCATTAGATAGAACTTCTGGTAGCATAGGTATAGTTCTGTCTACTAGATAAACAGACAATCCTCTTTTTTCAGATTCTCTATCTAGTTCTGAACCAGGTGTAACAAAGTGAGATACGTCGGCTATGTGAACTCCTATTTCATATGTTCCATCATTATTGTCTTGGAAAGATATTGCATCGTCAAAGTCTTTTGCGTCAGCAGGGTCGATAGTCATTGTTGTGACACCTCGCATGTCTCTTCTGTTTTTTACTTCATTCTCAAAACCGGATTTATATTCATCTTTTATTTTATTTGCTTCATGTTCTACTGCAGGAGGGAATTCGATTCTAAAACCCTTTTCTAAAACAATAGATTCCATTTCAGCGTTGTTTTCACCCTTTTGACCAATGACTTTTATTATTTCTCCTCTTAGGTTATCCCAGTCAGCTATTTTCACTAGAACTTTTGAGCCTATAGGCACATTTTCAGTTTCAGCTAGAAAAATATCGACATACATTCTTTTGTCATCTGGGATTACGTATGTTTTACCATCAGTAGTTTCTACAACACCTACAAACTCCTCTTTACTCCTCTTTATTATTTTTTCAACTTTACCTTGTTCTCTATTTTTTATTTTTTGTCCTAAAAGAGTTATCTCCACAATATCACCATGAAATGCTCGGTTTACATTTTGTGGCTGTATTTCGATACTGTTTGTTCGATCTTTTATCTCTGGATTCAAATCGAAAAAACCAACTCCCTTAGAGTTGATACTTATTGGTCCAACTAAGGGACCCTCCGTTTTAGTCTTGTGCATATTGCCGTTATAGTAACAAATAATGAGTTATTTGACCATTTTATACTATTTTGTTACTATAGGGGCCATGTTAAAAATACGATTACAGAGAGTAGGAAGAACTCACGAGCCAGCATTCAGGCTTGTTTTGACTGATTCAAAAAACTCAACAAAAAGTGGTAGATATATTGAGTCTCTAGGTAGCTATGATGCTAGACGAGGAGAGAAGTCAGAATTTAAGGCTGACAAGATAAAAGGTTGGATTAGTAAAGGAGCTCAGCTAACAGGTACAGTTCACAACTTACTAGTTTCAAAGAAGATAATAGACGCTAAAAAAATAAATGTTCTTCCTTTGAAAAAAGCTATAGTTAAGGATGTTCCAGCAGAATCAGCACCAGCAACCCCTGCTCCAGCTACTGCTCCTGCAGCAGAAGCTCCAGTTGAGGCTCCAGTTGAATCTACTCCAGAATCAGCACCAGCTGAAACAACACCAGAGGCAACAGCATAAGTTGTTTGACTCAACCGTTTTAACCTATTAAAATTAATACCGTAAGGATTGTTTTATAATTAACTGAAATTCATGGAACAAGACGTAAAATTTCTTGATTTTGTAATAAAAGCTTTGGTTGAAAAACCAGAAGATGTAAAGATTGTTAGAACTGTTGATGAGATGGGAGTTCTAATGACACTAGATGTAAATAAGGATGATATGGGGAAGATAATTGGAAGAGAGGGAAATACTGCAAAGGCTATTAGAACTCTTCTTCGAGTTGTTGGAATGAAAAATAACTCAAGAGTTAATCTAAAGATAAATGAGCCTGCAGATGGTGGAAGAGATATGAAAGTTGGAAGTGCTTCTAAGTCATTGGACGAAGCAATGTCAGATTTGAATCTATAATTTCAATAAAAACAAAATACTACCGAGAGGTGGTTTTTTGTTATAAAAATTGTTATATTAATTGAGGATTTGGCTTCACTGGAGGGTGGAGATGACGATTGTCTACAACAGCAAGCGTCTCAAATGGATGGCTATTTGGCTTTTCATTTTACTCTCTATTGGGGCATTGCCATCTTGGAGAGAAATTTCGGAGTCATCACAAGTTGACTCCTTGATCAGATATCAGAATGAAATCTGTTTAATTGTTGAAGGTCAGCTTGAACAGCATATTGAGGGTCTCTACGGAGTTCCTCAGGAGCTTGAGCTTCCAAACATTGTTATTTCAAATCTTCGAGCAAAGTATGCATCATCTCCAACACGTACTGATTTAGGAGTACAGGTTCTGGATGAAGCGTTAATTTCCTGTATTACCAGAAAAAAGTACCAAAGTCTTATTGATAAAATATACAGTGCTGTATATCCGAACAAGTTCTCTTCCGCGGACTAGCGGAAAGGGAGATGCCGAGCATCTCCCTTTTTCGTATACAAAATATGATTTTTGTGGTATAAGTTTAGAACTTTTATATTTGAGACAAGTTCGCGAAGCGAGTGAGTATTGCGACCAAGCTGTATAAATATACTGCGCGTGGAGCAAACAGAGCGAGCGACAAAGAAATTGGCCAAATATAAAAGTTCTTATATGAATTTTTATGTAATAACACTATTCCCAGGATCATTCGACTCATATTTAAATGAGTCTATTATTTCTCGTGCAATAGAAGACAAGAAAATAAAAGTTAGTTTCTATAACCCGAGGGATTACTCTGATGATAAATGGAAAAGAGTTGATCAAAAACCATATTCAGGCGGACCTGGTATGGTTATTCAGGCACTACCGACAATAAAAGCTATAGAAAAAGCACTTGTAAAAATTAAGAAAAATAAAAAAGCCAAAACAAAAATTATATTCTTTTCACCGGGTGGCACAGAGTTCAATACTGATTATGCAAAAAAAACTGCAAAGAAATACACTGATATAATATTTGTTTGTGGAAGATACGAGGGTATTGATGCTCGTGTTAAAAAAGTTTTTAAAATGGAGGATATATCAATAGGCAATTATGTCCTAACTGGTGGTGAATTGCCAGCCATGGTTTTGATCGACTGTATATCACGACAAGTCGAGGGAGTTTTGGGTAATTTCAACTCTCTAGAAGAGACTCGTGTTTCAAGTCATGATTCATACACAAGGCCAGAAGTTTTTGAATATAAAAAGAAAAAATACAGAGTTCCAAAGGTATTGTTGTCTGGGAATCACAAGGAGATAGAAGAGTGGAAGTTAAAAAATAAATAACAATTTTTGAGGCACTCAATTTTCCAGCGAAAATCTCGTTCTGGTCCTCGGCTTTGAGTTGTCAATGAACCGAGCAAAGCTCGGACTTTGACAACACCATGCTCAAAGCCTGCGGATGCTCAAAAATTGTTATTTATTTTTTAAGTTGGTGGTTTTAGGTAACAAAAAACACCTCACCGACCCAAGGAGGGAAATTTCTCCCCCTTGTGTCGACGCGGTGTGTGTACTAGGCGCTTGCTGTTTCGAGTTCCCGCTCTTCCGATGCGGGTTCGGGGCTGACATCAGCCACCATCACGTGCTTGATCGTCAGACGGCGATCGTCTGAAGCGATATGTGTTGGAACCCTGGCGAAGCTCCGTGCCCAACGACGGATTCGAAGCCTCCATTCTTCGATATAGTGTGCGAGCACCTCGACCTGGTGGTCTGGTGCGATTGTATCGATGAAGTCCTCGAGGGTGGTGTCCCACCGAACCCAATCAAGGCGGAAAGCGACGTTGACGTTCGGATCCGTGCAGACCCTCTCCGCCAGCCGTGCGTTGAACTCGATTTCCCTCAACCGGCACTCGGCGAGGAGCTGGTCCTTGCTTCTGTGTCTGTGTCTCGCGACACGTACCTCAAAACTCATAGCTGTGCCTCCAGGTGACAATGTTTACATTTTATTTTTTTAATGTCAAATACTTTTCCACTATTTTGTATTGCTGATACAATAGTGTCTATGCTCCAATCCGAAGCTCTAGATATTTTAAAGATGGGTAAAAATGTTTTCCTAACCGGTCCTGCGGGTAGTGGAAAAACGCATGTAATAAATGCATATGTAAAATATTTGAAAAGTCATGCTGTAGATGTAGCCGTCACTGCTTCCACTGGTA
>CAZKGG010000027.1:0-7444 GCA_964552385.1 uncultured Candidatus Saccharibacteria bacterium | reverse complement strand
TTTGAAGGATATTTCGACGAAAGAGTGGTGGAGTTATTTAGCAGTGATGTTTCAGGACTATGCTAGTTATGATTTTCTTGTGCGTGAAGCAATTTCAATTGGTCGTCCAGATAAGCCAGAAAATTTAACTAAAGTAGTAAAGGCGGCAGAAACAAGCCAAGCACATACATTCATTCAGGATTGGAAAAATACATACAATGAACAACTAGGAATTGAGTTTAAGGGTAAGGAACCTTCAAAAGGACAGAGGCAAAAATTGGCAATTGCAAAGACTCTTTACCGAGATGGTTATATTATGGTTTTGGATGAACCAACAGCATCTGTTGATGCGGAGTCAGAAGCAAAAATCTTTGACTCAATAGAAAACTTACCAAAAGATAGAACAGCTATACTTATTTCGCACGATTTTTCGACAATATCTCAATGTGACAAGATTTTTGTTCTAGAAAATGGAGGTTTAATAGAAGAGGGAAAACATAAAGATTTGATGAAACAAAAAGGTAAATACGCAGAACTATATAATCTACAAGCAAAGAGGTTCAAGAAATAAAATGAATGAAAGTGTAGAAAAAATTAAATCAGGAAAAGAAATTTTAAAGGGCTTGGAGTCTGAGGGTCTGTACGTTTTTCATGGTTCACCTTTTGGTGATATAGAAACATTAGAACCAAGACAAGCTTTAGATTCGGGTCAAAAAGACGGAGATCCTGGAGTTTCAGGTTCTCCGTATGCTGATATTGCTATATTCAGATCGATAATAAATGAAAACATAATTAAAAATCAAAAGTATTATAGTAGCTTTGGTTCATCAAATGGAAAACTTTTTTTCAAGGCATCGTCTAGTATCGCGGATAATTTGGAGGATAAAGTTGGATATGTATATGTTTTTAATAAATCTGATTTCCAGCCATACGATAGAAATGGAAATGTAAATGAAAAAAATATGGAATGGAGGTCATATAAACCAGTGAAACCAAGACAAGTTATTGAAGTTAATTTTGATGATTTACCAGATATGGAAAAGATTAAGCTAGATTAGTGGCTTGTAATATTACATATTAATCTGTAATATATAATTAATGCGAAGAAATCAGTTTACAACCACATATACCACTTGGACACGCGAGCGGACTTTTGCGTTGTTTAATTGATTTCTTGTAACTAATTTTTAAGGAATCCATCAAAGAGCGCAATAGGGCGCTCTTTGTTCTTTATTATGGAGGTGTACCGTGTCTCAAATGCCTATTTTGTTGGAAAAACTAGGTGCAAAATTTGAATATGTTGGGCGAATTGGTTCCCACGAAAGAGTTCGAAAAATTGTTCTACCAAATGGAGAGGTGGTTCGGTTTGAATGTCTTGTAAACGGTTGCAAGTCGATTGCAGAAGAACGATTACTTGAAAGAAGATGTGAAAAGTTTGTTAATGTGGGGTGGTAACTTCTTAATTTCCAAAAGCAACAGGAGTATCACATGAGTGTTTTGGATCAGATCGAAGAAATCGAGAGACTTCTCGGAGTTGCGTCTAAGACGGTTTACCGAACTACTGACGCATCGCCAGTGCACCTACTTCATCGAGCGTTCTTTCATGCAACGAGACACAATCTGACTGAGGCATCTAAACTAGTGAATGTCGCCAAGCGGATTATGTTTATCGATACATGAGATCGTTGTTGGTTTAAGTGGGGTTACGAAAGTAGCCCTACTTTTTTGTATAAAGGAAATCGCCCGCGGGGAGCGATGTCCCTACGAGCGAGGTTCTGTGGGTGCGAGCTACGACGCCCGACCCTCCAGTGTGAAAGCCTCGACAATGCGCCTGACGACCTCGTTGTGCGCCTTGCGCGACAGCGTGAGGCTGGACGGGATGCGGAGTCCCTCTTTGTCGATGTTGTCGATGTGGTACTGGCTCACATGGTCCCACATGATGTCGTTGGAGAGGGTAACCTCCCACCAGATGCCATACGTGGTTCCTGGTTCTCGACGATCGAGTCTGCGGATCGTGATCACATCTTTGAGGTAGCTTTCGAACTCTCGCTTCCTCTTGAAGCCATAGGGTGTGAGCTCGTACAGCTTCACACCCTCGCCGTTCGGGTGGGTCTTGATGGACCCTTCCCGAACCATTTCCTCAATAACATTGAGGACTTCGGAGTCCGGTGGTCGAGTGCCGTGTACCTCCTCGATCCTGTCACTGATGATCTCGAGAGGCTGAGCGACCCCGTTGTCGCGCTTGTACAGGAAGTTGACTGGGTAGCTGAATGCTCCCAATAACAACCTTTCGGTTACAATCATGGTAATTTCCTCCAAGCGAAATAATATAATATAATAGTTACTATGTAAATATCTATATTTTCGAAGACTAGGCTAAAACAATTAATTTTGGTAATATAAAATTCTATGAAAAGAACTTATATAAAGGATTTAGGGCAGTTTGTGGGACAGGAAGTTGTTATTTCTGGTTGGGTGGACGTTAGACGAGATCAAGGAAAAATGGTCTTTATGGACATGCGAGACATGACAGGAAAGGTACAAGGCGTCGTTTTGCCTAACCATCCAGAAGCTATTGAGCAGGTAAAAGAGGTTCGAAATGAATGGGTTTTATCTGTTACCGGACTAGTAAATAAAAGACCAGAGAGAAACGTTAAGCCAGACGTTTTAAATGGTGACATCGAGATGGAGATCACTGGTATAGATGTTCTAAATAAGTCAGAGACTATTCCTTTTGATATATCTGGAGATACTAGGGAGATCAACGAGGAGGTTCGACTAAAACACAGATATGTTGATCTACGCTCAGATAGAATGCAGAAAAATATCCGAAATAGACACAAAGTAATAAAGTTTATTCGAGATTATTTGGATAAAGAAAACTTTATTGAGGTCGAAACTCCAATACTTACAAAATCTACTCCAGAAGGTTCTCGAGACTACGTTGTTCCAGCAAGACTTTACCCAGGCAAGTTCTATGCGCTACCTCAGTCACCACAACAGTACAAACAACTACTCATGACAGCTGGTGTAGAAAAATATTTCCAGATAGCACGATGTATGCGGGACGAGGACACTCGTGGAGACAGACAGCCAGAGTTTACACAGCTAGATATGGAAATGAGTTTTGTTAAACAAGAGGACGTGATGGAACTAAACGAGAAACTTTTGATAGAACTTGTTACAAAACTATATCCTCATAAAAAAATCCAGCAGATACCTTTCCCACGACTTACATATGCAGAGGCGATGGAAAAATATGGAAACGATAAGCCAGACTTACGAGAAGATAAAAATGATCCAGACTTGCTTGCTTTCTGTTGGGTCATAGATTTTCCATTCTTTGAGAAAACAGACACAGGAGCATGGACATTTACACACAATCCATTTTCTCGACCAAAGCCAGAACATGTTGAGTGGCTGATGAAAAAAGAAAATATTGGTGAAATACTAACAACTCAGTATGACGTTGCACTAAACGGCATGGAAATAGGAGGAGGAAGTATTCGAAACCACAACCCAGAGGCATTGAGGAAAGTTTTTGAAATAATGGGTCACGAGTCAGATGCGATAGATAGAAACTTTGGTCACATGATGACAGCATTTTCTCTCGGAACGCCACCACACGGAGGTATCGCATGGGGACTAGATAGATTTATTATGACACTTCAGAACGAACCAAACATTCGAGAGGTGATCCCTTTTGCAAAAACAGGGGAAGGTAAAGATCCAATGATGGACTCCCCAGCAGAAATTTCTGTTGATCAGTTACTAGAGCTAGGGATTACACTTAGGAAGAAATAAATATATATGAGAGTGGCCCGATCCTGTGATCGGGCCTTCTTGTTTCTCAGTGGCGCATGTCCCAGTAGTGCTTACGGTCTTCACTTGCCAGAGACCGACTGAAACCATTGTTCCAGATTCGCAGAATTTCCATCTGGGCATAAATCCAGCCAATCCACCGACTGGCCTTTGCAAGTTCATCCTCAGAGGATGTATCCATCTCCTGGATACGTTCACACATCCACAGGATGTGCTCCAGCGTCGCCGGCATTCCAATTTCAAGAACGCACTCTTTTGCACTTGTGCCGGGTTGAACTTTCTCGATGGCGTTGCGAACCTCGGTGATCGAATGCTGATAGAACACTTGAACCCTCCTATATTACATACTAGTAGTTTCTAACTATTAGTCAATCTGATATAGTTTATTGATGGAATCACAAGAAAAAATAAATGAGTCGAAATCATTAGAACTAGCAAGAGAGCTTTTGGGCAAGAGTGTGGAGGTAACTATGGACAGGCCCCTCGGCTCTAAACACCCAAAGCATGGTTTTGTGTACGAGGTAAATTATGGTTATATAGATGGTATAACAGCTCCTGATGGAGAAGAGTTGGATGCATATTTTCTTGGTGTAGATACTGCGTTAGAAAAAACTCAAGGTGTTTGTATTGCAATAATTCACAGGTTAGATAATGACGATGATAAGCTGGTGGTGGTCCCAGAAGGTGTAGATTTTTCAGATGATGAAATAATGAAAGCTGTAAATTTCCAAGAAAAGTATTTTAAAAGTGTGATAGTCCGGAAATAAATAAAATATGAATAATATTGTAATATGTAATCCTACAATAGAAGATGCTAAAGGTAGTATTGAAGTTCAATACAAAGCTTGGTTAGATACATATCCTAATGAAAAAGCGGGAATAACCACAGATGATATTGATGATAGATATAAAGATGCCTTTGAGGGTTTAAAACTAGAAAGACGCCAAAAAGTTTTTACGAATCCCGAGTCATATGAAAAGGCTATTGTGGCAAAAGATGGTGATACGGTGGTTGGTTATTGCTACGTAACAAAAAAGGATGGAAAAAATCAGCTTACTGCCATGTATATATTGTCAGAGTATCACGGTCAGGGAATAGGTACTCAAATGTGGGAATACATTAAAGACTTTTTTGATGAAGATAATGATATATACGTCGAAGTCGCAGACTATAATGAAAAAGCAATTGCATTTTATAAGAAACTTGGTTTCGTCGATACGGGTAGAAGATGGACAGATGAGAGGTTTAGGATGAAAAGTGGTCATGCTATTCCAGAAATGGAAATGAAAATTACGAGATAGTACAGGTATATGAAAAATAAAAATATAGGTTTTGACCTTGATGATGTATTGCTAGATTTTTGTGATGCACTATTAAAGCATCTAAACAAAAAGTACAATAAGGATGTAAAAAGAGAAGAGATAAATAGTTATTTTGTTGAAGATTTTTTTGATATTCCACGCAGTGAAGGGAGAGCGCTATTTGATAATTTCTTCTTTCATAATGATCATTTACAGGCGGTTCCTGTGTCTGGGGCTCAGGACGTTGTCGAGAGGTTGAGTAAAGACAATGATCTCCATATAATCACAGCTAAACCCGAAATATTAAAAGATATAACTCATGAGTGGTTAGCGACACACTATCTAGAGAGATTTAGCAGTATTCATTTTGCAAATTTTTTTACCGACACTCACAAAAAAAGAAAAAAATCAGAAATTTGTTTAGAAAATAATATTCAGATTTTTATTGATGATTCATACGAAACTGCAGTAGATGTATCATCTGTCGGGATACCGGTATTGTTATTTGATACTCCATGGAATCAGAACGACCATCTCCCAAAAGGTGTGAAAAGGATATATTCTTGGGAGGAAATAGAGATGGAAATAAATAATTTGATATAATGTGACAAATGGAATCTTCCTATAACGTCAAAACTCATATTTTTGAAGGACCCCTAGATACACTGCTTTCTCTTATTGAAAAACGTAAGCTTTTTATAAACGATATTTCTTTAGCCCAAGTGGCTGATGATTACATATCATATGTTAGATCTCTCTCAGACTTTCCTCTTGCAGACTCAGCACATTTTGTTTTGATAGCTTCCACGCTTGTACTCATTAAATCAAAGTCGCTTTTGCCAAACTTGTCACTAACTGAGGAGGAACAGAGTAACATCGATGATCTAGAGGACAGACTAAAACAGTATCAGAAATACAAAGCTCTGAGTTTACATTTAAAAGAAAGATTTGGAATAAATGTTGAGTATTTGCGACTGCCATCAAAGGAAAAAATCGTGGTATTTACTCCTGATAAAAATACGTCAGTAGCGAGAATAAGTGAAGTGATAAAGTTTGTTATAGCTGGAATGCCGAAAAAAGAGTTTGTACCAAAGGCTGTGGTGCAGAAAGTGATAAGTCTCGAAGAAATGATGGATAGTTTAGCTGATAGAATAACAAAAAGTATGAAGATGAGTTTCAAGGATTTCGCCGGCATAGGAAAGGCGGAAAAGGTGAATGTTATAGTTTCTTTTTTGGCTATGCTTGAACTAGTAAAACAAGGGATAATACAAGTTAGACAGGATAAGGATTTTCATGATATTGAAATCCAAACGAATGAAATTGGTGTGCCTAGTTATTAATGTATTTTTTTCAAATATCTTTCTCATCATATCCCTCGAATGGTAATCTATCTAGCTCTGGTGAGCTAGCGAACTTCTCGTCGCTCAAGAAAATTATCAATTGAATACAATTGTAATTTTCTAAGCTCCTGCGAAAGGCCCTTCTTGAGATATGATTCGACGATATTTAAAACTAATATATAATGTAGATAAATGGAATCGAGCGAACTCATAAAACAAATAGAAGCGATACTTTTTTATCTTGCAGAGCCAGTAAAGATTGATTTTTTGGCGAAGACACTTGAGGTTTCAAAAAAGGAGATTGAATCAGGTTTAAAAGAACTCGAGGACACCTTGAAAGATAGGGGAGTTAGAATAGTAAATCATAATGATGAAATAGTTTTAACTACAGCACCAGAACTCTCTCCGCTTATTGAGAAAATAATAAAGGAAGAAAGGGAGCGAGACCTGGGACGAGCGGGGATTGAAACACTTTCAATAATAGCTTATAAAGGTCCAGTTTCTAAAAAAGAAATAGAGTATATTAGAGGCGTAAATTCTCAATTTGCACTGCGAAACCTGCTTTTGAGAGGTCTTGTGGAAAGAAAGGCTAGTTCTTGGGATGAACGTGTTATAGTTTATAGTATTACTGGAGATACACTCCGGTATCTAGGGTTGAGCAAGATAACAGATCTACCAGAATATATTGAAGTTAGAAAACAGTTGGAGATAGAAGAAGCCGAAGAAAATCAGAATGAAGAAGAAAACAATGGATAAATTTGAATACTTTAGAAACAAATACGATATATCTAGGAGCCTCATTGCTCTAAATGTTTTTTTTGTTTTATCTATCGTTGTTATGTCTTTTGCGATTTATACTTCAAAAAATATTACATTAAATAAAGACGAGTCACAGATTAAAAAACACATAAGCACAGCTTTTGATAATTTAAACATAAAAGCAAAGTCAGTTTATGTTTATGATGTAAAGAATGGTGTTGCGATATACAAAAAAAATTCCG
>CAZKGG010000026.1:0-7481 GCA_964552385.1 uncultured Candidatus Saccharibacteria bacterium | reverse complement strand
CTTTGAAAGGCTTTCTATCATATCTGCATATTTCTTTGAATTTGCTTCATCGAGTGCAGCATCAGTTTCATCGAGGATTATAAACGGTGGCGGATTAACCTGTGATATCGCGAACAATAGTGCAATAGATGTTAGAGCTCTCTCTCCACCAGAAAGCATCATGAGACCTTTTACTTTTTTCTTTGGTAAATTAACCTCGATATCAATACCCTCTGAACCTTCGGCCTCAGATGTTAAAGATTCAACTTCACTGAAATTATCTTCTCCATCATCCATCATAATGTCAGTATCTTTTTTCTTTTTCGGAGGTAGGGTAACAGATAAATGTGCTTCACCTCCTCCAAACATAAGTGCAAAGTATTCTTTAAACTGATGATTTATTTTATCCAAACCAGTTTTAAATTCTGTCGAAAGCCTAACATCCAAATCTTTTATAAGTTCCGTTAGTGATTTTGCTGAGTTTTCCAAATCTAAAAGTTCTTTAGCTAAAAATTCATCTCTCTCAGTGGCATCTGTATATTCTTTCAAAGTCTCTGCCCCACCAACACCACCAGAGTCCTCAAGTCTTATTTTTATTTTTTCTATTCTTCTCCTTCTTTCCTCTTGGTCATGTCTTGGTTCCGAAAAATCAAATTCTAGATTTTGAAATTGCAAAACATGCGTACCCAAAAGCATACCGAGCTCAGTTAATTCTCTTTTAAAATCTTCTTTAACCACCTTCAATGTTTCTTCTTCAGAATGAATACTATGAATTTGCGATCGTATTTCTTGTGATTCAGCCATGATTCTAAAAACAGCCTTCTCTGCATCTCTGTTTGAATCTTTTTCCTTTTCTATTTCTACTTTAAGTTTGTTATATCTTTGTGATAAATCACTTTCTCTATTTTTAATATCCTCCAATCTAGCTTCCAATTCCTTTTTAGACTTCTCTAAGTTTTGAATATCCCTCTCAACATCAGCAATAAGGGACATTTCTACCTTATCTTTGTTGTAATCTATAAAATCAGAAACTAGTGTGTAAACTTCATCCAATGCAGACAAGAGAGACTCTACATCTTTTGTTTGCTTAGCCTTGGTTACTCTATCTTCTATTTTTTTAGAAAGATCCTCAACAGAAATTAGAGTCACAGTTTTATGCTCCATTGAGTTAGCTACTTCCTGTTGCTTTTTTACCATTCTGACAAGCGAATTCAGTTCACCATCTATTCTTCCGAAATCCCGAAACAGCCCATCCTTTTCATCTCTAGCTTTATGCAAATCATTCTCAAGACTGATGAGTTCCTCAGATTTTTCATCTTTATCTTTTGCATTTTCCAAAACAGACTTTGCCTCTGCAAGTTCTCTGTCTAAATCTTTTTCTTTGTGAAGCAGAGGCTCCTTTTCTGTTTTTATTTTTTCTTCTGTTCTTTTTATATATTCATCTTCTCTTTTACAATACTCTAACGCTTCCTTTTGAAGTTCATCTTTCATCTGAATAGCCTTTTCAACTTTCTCAACCTGTTTTTTAAGGAATTTTAGATGTGGAAGTATCTCTCTTCTCAAAGACTGCACCTTCTCAATATTTTCTTTTGTTTTTTCCAACTTTCTTTCACTTTCTTGTTTTTTATACTGATAGAGCTTCAAACCTAATGCATCCTCAATCATAGACTTTCTTTCTTTTATACTAGCATTCAAAATCCTATCAGCCTCACCCTGAGAAATCATATGGTGACCAGATGAACCAATATGAGCAGAAGATAGTAGCTCAACAACATCTTTGAGCCTAACTTGCGAACCATTTATCAAATATTCATTTACTGAATCTCTATGAACCACTCTCTCTATAGTTACCAACTCATAATCGAGTGGTAAAAACTTTGTACTATTATCAAATGTTACTCTAACACTTGCCCTGTTTGCTCGAGGCAAATCTCCAGCACCGTTAAATATGAGATCTTCACCCTTTTTGCCTCTCATACTTTTGATAGATTGTTCACCGAGCACAAAACGAAAAGCTTCTGCTATGTTAGATTTTCCAGAACCATTTGGACCCACAATAGCAGAAACCTTGGATGTAAAATTTAATTCTGCTTTTTTTGCAAAAGATTTAAACCCGTTTAATTCGATGGACTTGAGATACATAAAATTTTATTTAGTATATCAAAATATTTTAGAATTAGAAAAAAAGGTGTCGCAACAAGCGACACCTTTAATATACAAAAATTCTATTACTTACTGTTCACGGTCTTCTTGCGCTTCTCAGCACGCTGAAGACCAGTGGCAATCGAAGAAATCTGACGGCGCGACAGACCGAAATTCTTTGCGAACTCGTCACGCACGGTAGCAAATTCCTGACCATCAGTTTCAAGCCCAGACATCTTCTTGCGAATCTCCAGAATCTGTTCAGGAGTAGCAGAGACGCTCTTGTGCTTACGAACCCGACGAATTTTTCGCTTGGCTAGGGTGCTAT
This sequence comes from uncultured Candidatus Saccharibacteria bacterium, assembly GCA_964552385.1. Taxonomy (GTDB): domain Bacteria; phylum Patescibacteriota; class Minisyncoccia; order Phycocordibacterales; family DATDWN01; genus C7867-006. The sequence goes on along the minus strand of CAZKGG010000026.1, from coordinate 5,032 downwards.
GACCAGAGGAACTCTTCTCATCCTTCTTACTCGACCTCTTTTCAGTCGATTCAGAAGACGAAATCCCAAAAACATGGGCAGGAAGAGTCTCAAAATCACTAATATTGGTAATACCATTTGCCCAACGAATAACAGCTTCACGAAGGTACTCAACGGCTTTACCCAAATTTCCTCCTTGGAACTTCAGTACTCCATGTACTGATTCGCACTATGAATATCATATTTATATATAAATGTCAATATAATAAATAGGACACCCATAGAGGGTGCCCTTAAATATTAAAGGAAAAATATTAAAAAATGGACTTAACTCTTCTTCAGAACAAGAGACTGCGTACCATCAGCCTTCTTGCGGCCAGGCTTACGACCAGCAAGAGCATCGCCGTGGACGAGCATAAAAGCATAAGGTTCGATAACAGTATCGAGCACAATTTTTGCCGAAGCTTGCCACTCAGGCTTTGAAGCGTAAAGCGACAATGCTTGAATCATAATGTATTCCTGAAACTGCATGAGTGCTCGATCGCTCGATTCCTCACACTGAACCCAGAGAGGATGCAAAACGTTGATCTTGATCACACCAAAGTTTTCATCAAGAACCCAAAGATTATCACTACCATGCATTCCTTCATGTGCCAACTGAAGTCCGAGGCTATTGCTACGAACCGCAACTCGTGTAGAACCATGAGGACCTGCAACGGTATACGGCCTATGGCCAGTATTTTCCTTCTTCGGAGTTCTGGATCCGAGATTCTCTCCCGTACCAACAGGTTCATCAGAAGGTGTATTTTTCACGACCTGAGTCGTTACCGCCTTGTGCAAATCAGACTTACCCTTAACATCAACATGTCCCTTACCAATCGAACCCCTCTTAAAAGATTGGACTACCGAAAGAAGGGCTGCAAACTTGTCCTGCTTCAACACCTCTTCGACGATACGCATCGATCGAACACCGAGCTGCTGATACCTCTCGGACTGTCTCTGATCTTTTGCGTCATCAAAATGATGCCTACCAGACTTTTGATACCACGTATCAATCGCAATACAGAAACCCATCAAAGCTTCGTTGAGCTCGAATGACTTCCTGTTTGCATTGAGAGAGATACGGCTATTCAAAATTTCACCTTCAAAGAAACCCGACCGAAGAACGGTCAAAGTATCTTCAGAAAGTTCACACACATCAGGAAGACTACGAATAAAGGTCGAAAAATCCAACCTGAAGTCATTATTGGTTTCACCGATAAGAATCCTCCCCCTCCGGCTACCCTTTTCGGTAGTACGAGCGAGATAGAGACGAACAACGGTCTTTCCAGTCTTTGGATCGCCGTGTTCGAACTCAGGAAGCTTCTGACCAGTAAAGTCCTTTGCACGAATTTCGTGCTGAGACCTATCACCATTTTCTTCAACAAAAGTTGCAACAATGACAACCTTATTCCGACGCATCACTGCACTGAACCTATCGAGAACACCGTCTCGAAGAGATTCAACAGTTACCTTATTGATTTGTGCATCCTTGGTATAGCTATCCATGCGAACCTCAGTCCGCCAGTTCACCTGAGAGATACCGGAAACTACCCGAGTCTCTCCTTTAGAAAACTGAAGATCTGAACGAGATTTCACAGGAATGCCACCAATCCTATGCCTCGACCGAATATCATCGCAAACAAAAGTCCATTCGAGATATTCGCGATTGTTATTCTTTGGCGTCGAAGTAAAGGAAAATTTGATGCACTTACCAAACGGGGAGACGAGACCAATACCAAACCGCCCCATCTTATCACCCGTCTTGATACCCTTGCCAACTGAATGGAGAGCCTGTTCGAAACGCGCCTGTGTGGCACCGTCTCCATTGTCTCGAACAGAAACCGAACGGCTCTTCTTGTTAACAGTCAGCCAGATCTTATCCGCATTCATATCGAGTGCATTCTGGATAATCTCCAAAAGCACATCTCGAAGAGTGGGATAGATCGATGCAAGTCGATAGAGGGCCTCGCCCTCATTGAATCCAAACGTAGATGTCTGCATACTCTCTCCTTGATGCTGTTGCTTCTTGCTGGTTTCTGGTTGCTGACTAAACAATCTCGTGAGCCTTTTCACTGCACAGTCGACTTGAAAATTTTGACAAATCATTCATAGTCCCTGAGCCCAAAAGTTTTCTCAGATCCTGACGCTCCTCCTTAGTGCTCTGGTTAGAAAATCTTTCCAGAATAGGAGTGATAGCAAGAATCATATAAGCAATCGAGGTCAATTCAATACTTCCACAAGTTGAAGAATTTTCATCCTTAACAGTAGGAGTTGATTTTGTTGTTGATGGTTCAGGTGAAGACGGAACTGATTCCACCTTCTTAGACCTTGGATCTTCGACAATAAAACCAAATTCCTTTTTCTTTGCATCAATAACATCAGAAATATGCTTGTATTCTGCATCAACAACTTCAATACGAAGGTCGCCCATACCAGACTTGCCGAAAGCAACCTGATAAACTGATTGAGAATTAGCATAGTCAAGAAATTTTTGTGCTTCCTCAAGATTCATGACGTCATAAGCAAGCATTTCTGCGAGCTTATAATTACTCTTTGACTGTCGAGAAATATCCAAAAGTTCACTAACTTTGTAACCAATACCATCCAAGAAAAACAAAAGCTTCAAAAGTGGCAGACCTTCTGGTGCACCACCAACAACCCATCTCTGAATTGTTGGGGTACTAACACCACAAAACCTTGCCATAGGCATTTTTGCCTCATTGGCACCTTTTGAATTTGGCGGTGGAAGAACTGTTTTAGCGTAATGCGCGAGACAATCCTTCCATTTCATAACCTGCTGACTAGCCATTGCTAAACCTCCTTGTTCCTTGTTTCTGGTGTTAACACTGTCGAATGAGCACTTTGTGCCCTCCAACCCTTGATAAATTCTTGGACATTAACAAGAAAAACAACTTGACCCTTTCGTGGCAAAATAGAACCATCCCAATCACCGATGCTACATGTAATAGCAGTAGATGTTGGTAAAGATTCAGAATTCACCGGAAAAGCAAAAAAGTATTTATTTTCTCCGGAGCCTCCGATGCCCCCAACTACAGCTTTTAAGTCCATATATACTTCTCCTTTCAAAGGACTAACCGGATGTGATATTACGCTAAAAAACGCAATGTGTCAATAAATAAATTGACAATTGTTTATTTAAGTATTATTTAGAAAAACTATGACCAACCCTTAGTTTCTAGAGCTTTTTTTGCTGCTATTTGCTCAGCATCTTGTTTTGACTTGCCTTCACCAGTTGCAATCAAATCTTTTCCAATATAAACACCGACAGTAAATTTTTTCTCGTGGTCTGGTCCAGATTCTTTTACTGTCTTATATGATGGAGTTGTACCCTCAAACTCTTGTGCTTTCTCTTGAAACAAACTCTTACTATCAATAAATGCTCCATCTGAAATAATTTTATGTATAAGTGGTGTAAAATTATTTTCTATAAAAACTTTTGCACTGTCATATCCTTGGTCTAGATAAATTGCTCCAATCAAAGCTTCCAATGCATTAGCCAAAATATATTGTCTTGCTCTGCCAGTATCCTTACTCTCTCCTTTTGATAATAACAAGTAATCATTTATTCCGAGAGTTGTTGCAATGCCAGCACAAGTATCAGCATTAACCAGAGCTGATCTATAAGCAGTTAACTCTCCCTCTGCTTTAGTTTCATATTCTTTATATAAAAAGTCCGTAATAACAAGTTCCAAAACAGCATCGCCAAGAAACTCAAGTCTCTCATTGTGTGAAAGTCCTGAAGCTTTATTCTCATTTATATATGATCGATGAACAAAAGCTTGCGTTAAAAGACCCATATCTTTAAAAGATATGCCTATTTTTTCTTGAAATGTCTTTAAATCGGGTTGCATGTTTTTATTTTAAAACCACACAATATACTCAAAATGGATTAGAAAAATGTATACTAGTCAGTTTTTTCCTTCTTAAGTAGCATATTTATAGCTTTAGTAACTAGTGGCAGGATATCATTATAAAAGTTTAGGTCAAGTATATCAGCTAGTTTAAACCACCTAGCATCATCCAATCCACCTTTCTTTTCTGGTGTTATATCAATATATGGAGACTCTGCTAAATAGTAAACTACATGCTTTTTTGTCTTACCTTTTTCTGGATGATAGGCAATATATTCATTCTCACCTAACTTTTCCTTCAAAGTAACATCTAGACCCATCTCCTCTTTTATTCCACGAATAGTTCCGACTTCAATATCTTCATCCTTTTGTATCTTTCCTTTAGAAAGTGTCCACCTACCAAAAACATCATGAACTAATGCTAGATAAACGTCCTCACCGTCTTTGGCATAAACTACTGCGCCACCAAGATGTTCTGTATTTACAACACCACCATTATTTTTCTTTTCTTTTGATGTTTCATCCTTGCCTGGTTCACCAAGTTCTTTGTAAACTGCACCTAAAACACCATTAACAAATTTACTAGAAGTTTCTCCACCAAACGCTTTTGATAGTTCTATAGCTTCGTTAATAGCAACTTTTGGAGGAACCTGAGATCTATCTGCAAACAATAACTCATATAAACCAATCCTCAATATATTTCTATCAATAATACTTATTTTATTTATTGGCCAATCTGGAGCCGCTTTTTCTATTATGTGATCAATATCTCCCTTTTTTTCTAAAACACCTTTCAATAGATTTTCCATAAAAGAAAAATCCCCCATACCGGGAGCAAATTCCTTAGCATTACGCACAAAAATTGTAGAAGCCTCTTCTATAGACTTATTGGAGAAATCCCACTCAAAAAGGGATTGTAGAACTATTGATCTAGAAAGGTGCCTGTTTGCCATACCTGTGTTTATATCTAAGTATAGAACATTTAAAAAAATACACAATCCACAATTTAACAAAAATTCAAACTTTCACAATTTGAGTGAAATCCGATGCGAGAAATTAAAAATAAGAGGAGTCTTAGTTAGTGCTAAGGTGACGAGTATTTTTAATTTGGGAACGAGGAGTTCGCCAAATTTGGAAGT
>CAZKGG010000025.1:0-7729 GCA_964552385.1 uncultured Candidatus Saccharibacteria bacterium | reverse complement strand
ATTTATCGTTATTAGGGTTTTAACAGCAGATAGATCAATGTTGTAGTCAAAAGAGTATACTCGAAGATCTGGATAAGTTTCTCTTAATTTTGTTAGTACGTAACCCTCTTTTTCACAATCAGGACATTTGTCATCAACAGAGTAGAAGTAGATTATAGATATAGGAGTTTTCTTGCACTTCTGACTTATCTTATTCATCAGTAGATAGTCTTTTATTTCGAGAAGGAAGTAGTACCTCTTTAATGTTTGAACTTCAACATCATCAACACCTCTTTCTTTTTCTGTATAAGCAAGTTTATCTTCCAAGGTTCCTAGTTCAGTTGATAATGTACCAGTTCCTATGTCCTTGCATGATGATTCCTCAAGTAGTGAAAATTGAGTCTCAGATGATAGAGTATCGATTGCTATCTTGTCCTGTATGCCTCTTATTTCGTCTACACGCTTCTGAGCAAAGTAGTTACTCATTAGGATAGCAGTAATAAAAATAACCGCTGTTATTGTAAATGAGAGCACGTATTGTTTCCAGTTTATAGGGTTGTTGTTCATTGTTGTTCTTTTTATCTCCATTTAGTGTCTACCTTGAATAGGGCATTAAATGCAGCTTTTATAATCCATATAGGTGCAATAAACATATACAAAGATAGGTAATAAATCAAATCCATACCAATATCGAGTTTACCCTCTGACATTTTTTTGGAAATTGCAACGAAAGTGATGGTTCCTATTGCGGTCGCAATGCCCAGAAGGGTAATGATCTGTGTGTTTACATAAAATAGATCAAAATTCCAAGTTGGCCAATGTGGGCTAAATCCTACCGTTCTGAATATTACATATTGATCAATCGCCGATTTAATTATGTTGAAGACTGTAATGCTTGAAATAAAAATAACTGAGAGAATGGATATAACTGCCATAGGTAGAATAAACATACCTACATTTCCATATCTTTTTCTAAAAAACATATATCGATAATCCTTTGCATTCTGTATAAATCCGTGTGACCATCGTATTCTCTGCTTTAAGAGTTTTTTAACAGTATTTGGCGGAACGGTATAAACAAAGGCATTGTGTGCGTGGACAATTTTAAACCCATTTTCCTGCATACGTAGAGCAATCTCAATATCTTCTGTATTATGTGCGTGTCTATAAGGGCCAAGTTTTTCGAAAACTTCTTTTCTAAATATTGAGAAAGGTCCCGGAGTAATATAAATAGCATTCATATACTGGAACATCTTTCTTGTGAATATTCCGAAACCATATTCTATTTTTTGGAGTAACTGTAATATAGATTTTGGTTCCCATAGTTTAATAGAAGGTGCAACTGCCATAGTTTCTTTATCTTGGAAATAGTAAACAATCTTTTTTAGTGTGTCTTTGTGAACGTATGAATCAGCATCCAAACAACCTACTAGGTCCGTTGTTAGTTTCGATAGGCCGTAGTTTAATGCAGTATACTTACCGCCATTTGGTTTTGAGTGCATTTCAATCTGTGGATTGTTTTTGAACTTTTGGACTACTTCCCATGTATTATCTTTTGATCCGTCATCAACTATCATTATTTTCAGCTTATCCTTTGGGTAGTCTAGGTTCAGGAGTGAGTGTATAGTCTTTCCAACTGTTTTTTCCTCGTTCCAACAAGGTACAATGATGGTCACAGTCGGGTACTTTTTGACACCTTGGGCTAGTAGCTCCTCTTCTCTTTTCATGTTTCCTCGGTTGCTGAAGTAGGTCATGAGTAAAAACACCTCAAAGTTAAGTGAGGCAAACAAAAAAACGTATGTAAATGCATTGGTAAAGTTCCACATAAAAGTCGGGGTTTGTCACGGTCATAGTACCTTTTTTGCTTGGTTTTTTCAACTTTTTGGCTATAATGAGTAGATTATGGAAACAGGTGGAGATTCAAATAAATCCAAAGGGTCTTTGCATCCAATAAGTCTGGTTTTACTCGAAATCAACAAGATTTTCTCTGAGCTCGGTTTTACTATAGCTTCTGGTCCTGAGATAGAGACAGAGTTTTATAATTTTGACGCTTTAAACATACCAGAACACCATCCCGCGAGAGATATGTGGGATACTTTTTGGTTGAAACCACTAAATGCTAGAAAACTACTTAGGACTCATACTTCACCTGTACAAGTTCGATATATGGAGAAGAACAAACCTCCTATACGTATCATAGCTCCCGGAAAAGTTTTCAGACATGAGGCAACAGACGCCACACATGAGGCTCAGTTTTACCAGTTAGAAGGTTTGGTTGTTGGAGAAAATATTTCTGTAGCAAATCTAAAGTGGACATTAGAAACAATGTTCGAAAAACTTTTTGGCAAGAAAACAAATATTAGATTGAGACCAAGTTATTTCCCATTCGTTGAACCAGGTTTTGAAATGGATATGTCTTGTTTCAAATGTGAGGGTAAGGGTTGCGGCACATGCAAGAATACTGGCTGGATAGAAATCGGTGGTTCTGGTTTGGTGCATCCAAAAGTTTTAGAAAGTAGTGGAATAGATAGTAAAAAATATTCAGGGTTTGCTTTTGGTTATGGAGTCGACAGAATCGCAATGCTCAAATACGGCATAGACGATGTTCGATTACTGTACCAAGGGGATTTGCGACTAGTTAATCAATTTTAAAATGAAAGTCTCATACAAATGGTTACAAGAATATATTGAAGATGAGATGCCTACTGTAGAAACAGTCGTTGACGCTTTGACTATGCACTCTTTTGAGATAGAAGGTGTTGAGGATATGGGTGATGATAAAGTTCTAGATGTTAAAGTTCTCCCGAACAGAAGTCATGATTGTTTATCACACTACGGTATTGCTTCAGAGATAGCTTCTGTTTGCGGTCTAAAAAGAAAGGAACTCCTTCCAAAAGTAGAAATCCCAAAGACTGATGAAATAAAACTTTCAATAAATACAAAGACTTGTGACAGACAGGTGATGGTTCTATTTAAAAATGTAAAAGTAGGAGAGAGTCCTGAGTGGTTAAAAGAAAAAATAAAAGTTTACGGAAGTAGATCAATAAATAATATTGTGGATCTGACAAACTACCTCACATTTGCATTTGGTCAGCCAATGCACGCTTTTGATGCAGATAAAATATCAAAAAATAAAAATGGACAGTATGAAATAAATATTCGTGACGCAAAGGTTGGTGAGAAAATAGTTTTACTTGATGGAAAGGAGAGAGAGTTATCTACTAGTATGATGGTTATTGCTGATAGTCTAAAAGCTCTAGATGTTGCAGGTGTTATGGGTGGTAAAGATTCAGGAGTAAGCATGGAAACAAAAAATATCATACTTTCTTTCTCTCGTTTTGATCCCGTTTCTATTCGAAAAACAGCAAAGTCTTTGAATATTAGAACTGATGCCTCTTTGAGATTCGAAAATGAAATATCATCATCTCTCATTGATAGAAGTTTGCCGTACGCTGTTAAGTTTATTTCAGAACTATCAGGAGCCGAACTCCTTGGTATGTCAGAGGTTAACAATAAACCTCAAAAAGAAAATACTATTTCAATAACAAAAGAGAAAATATCAAAGATTCTTGGTTTGGATATAAGCGCAGAAGATATTGTAAAAGTTTTAGAGAGGCAAAATATTAAATGTGAAATTAAGGACTCTGAAATAAGTGTAACGATTCCGTCTGAAAGATTGGATTTGGAATTGGTAGAAAATATTGCAGAAGAGGTTGGTAGAATATATGGATATGAAAAGATAGAACCTATTCCACTAGGTGAATCTCCGGACGTTTCTATAAATACAGATGACTGTGTTGCATCTGTGGTAAGACACTCACTTGTAAATCAAGGGTTCTCTGAGATTTACACATACACTTTTGTTAACAATGGTGTAGTGGAGCTCGAAAACCCTATAGCTGGTGACAAAAACTTTTTGAGAAGAGATTTGATTTCGGCTATGGAGTATTCTCTAGAACACAACTTTAAGTATGCTGATTTGCTAGGTTTGAAAGATATAAAACTTTTCGAGATAGGAAAAGTTTTTGGAGATAAAGGTGAGAAAAATCATATATCTATTGGTATAAAATTTCCTAAAAATAAAAAAAGTCCGAGTGTTGATGAGGAGCTAGCAAAGACTATACAAAAGATGGAGGAAGATCTTGGATTGTCTATTGGTGATGTTTCGATAATGAGTGGAGTAGTGGAGTTTGATATGGAAAAAATAACTAGTGAAATAAAAGTAGGGGATTCATATCCTGAATATATTTTTGATGGAACTCAAAAGAATGTAATTTATAAAACTATTTCACCTTATCCATTTGCTGTGAGAGATGTTGCGGTGTTTGTTCCAAACAGTGTTACAGAAGAGGTAATTACTCAAATAATAAAAGATAAGCTCACAGATATAGTTGTAAAGTTTTCATTGTTTGATAAATTTGCAAAACCTGAAAAGACCTCATATGCATTCAGACTGATTTTCCAGGCGCAAGATAGAACACTAACAGATGAGGAGATAAATGCAGTGATGAATCCGATATACGAGACTCTGAAAGCTCAAGAAGGTTTTGAAATTAGATAGAATTTGTAAAATTACCTCATCTGCGTTGTTGCTGTTCAATTTTGTTCGCTCACCGTACGTCAAAGTACGGCTCGCTCACAAAACCTCCAGCGCCTAGCATCTAAGGTAATTTTTCAAATTCTCTTTTGTTGTATTTGTAATAATAATTTGATCCTAAAATTTGTTAAAAAAGAAAAGGCGCTGGATTTCTCCAGCGCCTGAGGTTCTAGCCGTAGGTGAGTTCTTTTTTCTCACCGTCTTTTTCGACCATTACTCCGCGGACCAGTGGTCCAAAGGAATCGCCGTCGACGGTGTACCAGTGCCCAAGGATTTTGTATCCTCGAGCCTTGAGAGCTGGGTTTGCGACCCACTCTTCCCACAGCCGGTAGTCGTCGCTGAAACAGCCTCGCAGGTCTGTCCCCGCGATCACACGGAAAAGGTCATTACTGGCTCCCATCTGTCCTCCTTGCTTGCGGCGCGTGCCGCAGAGCTAAGGAGGAAAGTTAATTCTTTCGTATCCTTAGCTAAAGTCTGCTTGGTACATTACATATATTTATTAAGATTGTCAAGTGCATGATTTTTATATTAACAAAAACCCCGAACAGAACCGGGCGCGAACTGCGCGGGGTTATTGTTGGGGGTGAGGTTTACTGTTCAGGCGGCCGTCGGTACGACGGGCCGGTGGTGGTTTTGCCGACGGCCTCAATGAGACCCAGGAAAATTCCATAGAAGTTTGGGACGATCACGAGTTCGGGGATCGTGATACCAACCTTCAACATACCGGCCGCCCATAGTGCAGCGGTAAGTACTGCAAGGATCAGCCACCATTTGCCGAAGCTGATCATTTACCAAATTTTCTCATACTTGTTCCTCCAGAGAAGTTTGTTTTTACTTCTCAACTTTCATAATAGTAACAGTAAATATATATATTGTCAAGTCTAAAACCACCCTAAAATCCATCACTTTTTCCTTGTGATGACATCGAAATTTTGATATAATTACTCTCATAACAAATCATAAAATATGGCTAAAAAAGACTCTTACGGTGCAGATGCGATACAGATTCTCGAAGGACTAGAACCAGTTAGAAAGCGACCGGGAATGTACATTGGTACAACAGGACTCGATGGACTACACCACCTTATTTGGGAAATTTTTGACAACTCTCGTGACGAAGCCATGGGTGGTTTCGCAAACGATATCGAAGTAACACTTCTACCTGGAAACAGAATCCGAGTAACTGACAACGGACGAGGTATCCCAGTTGATATTCACAAACAAACAAAAGTTTCAGCTCTTGAAACTATCATGACAACACTCCACGCTGGAGGAAAGTTCGGAGCAGAAGACGGAGGTTACAAAGTTTCTGGAGGTTTGCACGGAGTGGGTGCGTCTGTGGTAAACGCGTTATCTATCTACTGTAAAGTAACTGTTCACAAGGAGGGCAACGGTATATACATGCAGGAATATTCTCAAGGAAAGAGAAAAGCTCTTGTAAAGAAAGTTGGATCAACAAAGAAAAACGGAACTATAGTTTTGTTTGAACCAGATCCAGCTATTTTCCCAATCATCGAGTTTGATGCAAAAAGAGTTGTAGATCATTTGCGACAGCAGGCGTATCTAGTAAAAGGCCTACGCATCACAGTTAACGACGCTACAAAATACGAAGGAAAAATAAAAGAAGACGAAGTTTTCAAAATCTCTGAGCTTGGACTAGAAATACCTTCCATGTCTTTCTACTTTGAAGGAGGACTGCTTTCTCTAGTAAAGTTCGTTAACACAACTTTCAAACCTGTTCACAAAAATGTTTTCTATGTTGAAAAAAATACAAATGATTACGAATCAGTCGAAGTGTCACTACAGTACGTCGACGATATTTCTTCTCGTATTCTAGGCTTTGCAAACAACATTCACACACCAGAAGGCGGAACACATGTTACTGGTTTCAAAACTGCTCTAACTCGTGCGCTAAACTCATACGGACGAAAGAACAACTTGATAAAGGAGAACGATGACAACTTTACTGGAGAAGATGTTTTGGAGGGTCTAACAGCTGTTGTTTCTGTAAAACTACGTGAGATACAGTTCGAAGGTCAGACAAAAGCAAAACTTGGAACAGTGGAGGCACAGTCTTCTGTTAACACTATTTTCTCAGAAGCGTTCGCAGAGTTCCTGGAAGAAAACCCAGATGATGCAAAGGCTATCATCAACAAAGTTATCCTTGCTCTAAAGGCGCGAAAGGCAGCAAAGGCAGCAAAGGATTCTGTATTGCGAAAGGGTGCACTAGAAGGCATGACACTTCCTGGAAAGCTTGCCGACTGTCAGTCAAAGTCAGCAGAGGACTCAGAGCTGTTCATTGTGGAGGGAGATTCTGCGGGAGGTACAGCGAAAACAGGTCGTGATCGAAAGACACAGGCCATACTTCCGCTACGAGGAAAGATTCTCAACATCGAGAGAGCGAGACTCGACCGAATGCTAGAGTCAGAGCAAATCCGAAACCTTGTTATCGCGCTGGGAACAGCGATAGGAGATACATTTGATATATCAAAACTTCGATATCACAAAATCATCATCGCAACAGATGCCGACGTGGACGGTGCCCACATCCGAACACTTATTTTGACACTGCTTTACAGATTCTTCCGACCACTTATTGATGGTGGATTCGTATATATTGCTCAACCACCTCTATATAAAATAAAGAAAGGAAAAGAAATATTCTACGCATACTCTGATGAAGAGAAAACAAGTATTGTTGGTAAGGATGCTCAAGTAGAAGAAGTTGAGAGTGGAGAAAATCTTGAGAACGAGGAAGAGACAGAAGAGGAAGCAGAAGAAGATGCAAAGCCAAAGAAGGGCGATGTAAAGAAACCTACAAAGATTTCTATCCAGCGATACAAAGGTCTCGGAGAAATGAACGCAGAGGAGCTCTGGGAAACAACAATGGATCCTGCTAGACGAGTTCTAAAACAAGTAACTATTGGTGACACAGTTGGTGCAGACAAGGTGTTTGATGTACTCATGGGAAGTGATGTGCCATCTCGAAAGAGTTTTATTCAGTCGAACGCAACCAAAGCAAATCTGGATATATAGTAGAACTTCTAAAATCACCCCATCTGCGTTGTTGCTGTTCAATTTTGTTCGCTCAACGTACTTCAAAGTACGGCTCACTCACAAAATCTTCAGCGCCTAGCATCTAAGGCAATTTAA
>CAZKGG010000024.1:0-7876 GCA_964552385.1 uncultured Candidatus Saccharibacteria bacterium | reverse complement strand
AGCTATTAAACAAGCACGGTGGTTATGCGGGACTTGCTAAGGCTTTAGGAGACAGTAGGCAAGCATGGCATCAAAAAGCCCGTATTAGAGGGATTAAAAGCAAACTCAACAAAGTTGACTATGTTTACAAGTACTTAATAGAGAAGAAGAAGCAGAAAATAGAGAGAGTTTATTATTAACTTGACACGGATTGTTAAACTGGTATAGTTAACTCATGAAAGGGGACATCATGCAAGATAAAATAAGAATAACGAAAACAGACTTGAGGAAGCACGGCCATAAGATATTAAAAGCACACGGCAAAGGTTATATGCTCGATAATTACTACGCTATAAACAGAAGCTGGTTTAACTCACAAGCAATTATTTATGCATATCAAGCAGAGAATAAGACTATTGAAGGCGGTCAATGGAATTAGAACCCTAGATAGGACTAGGCCAGTCTGAAAAGAGCCGACGGGCTAAATCGAAGGTTCGGGGACGATCAATTTATATAAAACTATAAATATTTAATGGCCCCGCTAAGTGAGGATCGTAGCTTGGCTAATTATTAAAAGGAGAAGGTATGAAAAGTAAATATTTAGTATTGTTATTTAGTTTAATTTCTTTAGTTTTCTCTTTATTTGCACTTACTGTAAATTTATCGAGGTTGTAAATGACGAAAGAAAAAGAATTAGGGATTTTCATTGCTGAAATGGTTAATGGGCTTCCTGATAGTGGGGACAACTTTAAAGACTGCTTTACTTTAGCCAAAGCCCTAACCCAACGCTACCCCCAAATATTAGCGGAGAAGGTTTGGGAAGGAAATCCTGAACAACTAGAACTAGATTCTGAAAAAGGAATTTCAGTGATTGGAGAAATTCCCTTGGCTTGGAACCATCTAGAGATTTATGCAAAAGGTGGGGTAAAGAGTGAGTAATCAAGAAAAAGAGTTTAAATATCTTACTGAAAAATTATTACCAGATTATTTAGACGATAAAGAAGAAATTCTATGTTTAGCAAACGATTTGATTAAAGTTTATCCACAAATATTGGCTGAGAAGGTTTGGGAAGGCGAGCGCCTGTACCTATCAAATATTTTTGAATGGGCAAAAGGGAAAAGCGAAAACATCCAAGTATTTATCAGAGAGGTAGTTTCATGACCCATCAAACCAATGAAGAGTTAAAGAATCAAATAACTTTAGTATTACAGGCAGTAGTTCTGAGGTCGCTTATGGAGAATAAAGCCCTGCCAGAACATATTGACGCAATGGCAGACAAAATTATGTCCCTCATCCCACAGCCGGAGCAGTTGGAAGAGGTTTTTAATTGCCCCGCATGCCCTAATCAAGGGTGGTATACAGACGGAGACTTAAATCAAAATACTGGAGAATGTGAGGAGGTTCAAGTTCAGTGTGAATTTTGTTATACGCATCCCAAAAGCGTTTTTAATTACATGGCAAAAGTTAAGGTGTCTAATTTTGTAGTCATTAACGAACAAGAGGGAGGAGTAAAGTGAGTGAAAAGATAATTGTTGAAAAGTTTTCTGTTGATGAAAAACTCCCAGAATATGACCACGAATGTATTGTTTGGTTTAAGGATGGCGGTATCTATGTTGGTGAATATAAAGGTTACTGGGACACAATTATTGGCAGAACGGTTACTCATTGGGCAATGATGCCATGAATAACAACATAACAGAGGGAAAGGGGAAAGATATGAGTGGAAGTATTAGTAATGATAGAAAATTCACTAAGTTTAAAATTGGTGAAAGAGTCATAGGGGAAAATATATCTGGAGACATAGTTAAACTCACTGTTGGTGGTTATATGGATCAACCGCCAATACCACTTGCCGATTGGAAATATCAATTTTTTGATAAAGGAAATGAAGAGGATGGCTGGTACGACGATAGAAACTTTAGAGAAATGACAGGAATAGAATTGCTGGAAGAATTAGCGGAACAATCAACATAACAGAGGGAGAGTAACTTGATTAAAGAATATTTAACTAGATATGCTGTTAGGTATTTAACTAAAAGACTAAGGGAAGATAAAGAACTTTACTATTCTTATCAAGCGAATATTGCTATGGCTACCTATGACGAATTAAGAAATGAATACATGTCAGACGATGAAATTGCACTTTTACATACTGGTTGTAATCAAGGTGCTAAAAGATTTATGGACTTGTGGATAAAAGAATGAGTAGTTTTTATTACTGTTTAGATTGCAAAAAAGACACTTCAATTACTAATAAAATAGGAGTTAAAAAATTTGTTAATCCTGTATGTTCAAAATGCGGTGGCACAAACTGGCATACAGAAATAGATAAAGGGACTCATTACGAACAAGTAAAAGAATAGAAAAGCCGTAGTGCCGGAATAAGACGGATGCGACGGGGGCATAAGAGATACCTATCGTGAGGTAGGCGAATGCAGTTAGTCATATATGACTGTCCATTGACTGATGAAGTAATGAAAATACTTGAGCCAAAAACGGTAAATGATTTAATAACTTACTGGACATGGCGGGTAGCAAAGTTAAGGCGTGAGATAGGGTCGATAAATATGTTAAGCAGGGACTATGACACTTACTCTCATGAGTATTTAAGTTTAAAAAAAATAGAAGTGAATATGTGGCGTGAGCGAAATCTTTTGGAGTCGCTACTTAAAAAAATAAATTGATTTTTACTTTTAAATAATACATACTCGCCTTGTGGGGTGGCACAAGTGGCGCAAATCATATTAGATTATTCAGCTAATACATTTAAGAACGACAAAACACTCATAAAACGTGGGATAGATGAAATTAAAAAAATTGATAGTGGCAAGCATGAAATTGTTTTCAAAACGCAATTATTCACTAAGGCAGGAGACAATATTCCTTGCACTCATGAATCATTTGAATATCTTTATGAGTACGGAAATTCACAAGGGTATAAAGTAACTGCGAGTGTATTCGACAAAGAGAGTTTAGATTATCTTTTAAAGTTTTCAGTACCATTTATTAAGATAGCCAATCGACCTGATTTATACTGGTTAAAAAATGATATTTTAGAATATAAACAAAAAAACAATATCCCACAACATTCAGAGCCTTTTGTGTATATGTCATTTAATAAAAAGATTGAGGCAGGTCTTGAAGGTTCATATGCTTTTTATTGCGTTTCTGAATATCCGGCAAAGATTGAGGACTATCCTTCTAGTTATAAATTATTATCAGACCACACCGAAGGGCTAGATTTATTTATAATTTCAAAGCCTGAAAAATGGGAAAAACACTACAAGTTATCTGATAGCACAGGCCTAGATGCCGGATCATTTGCTGTTACAGCGGATGATTTAAAAGAAATTCTATGAAGTTAAGAGCCATAGAGAAAAAAGATTTGGACTTGATTAGAAACGCACGCAATGAGGATATCTCTTTTTTGCGTACACCATACTTTATAACTGAGGATATGCAGGACGAATGGTATCGATCAATCATTTCAAATAGAAACTACAATGGCAGATTTTATGCATTTAGTCCAAGTGGTGTAACTCCCTTAGAAATCTACGGAGATATATTTGGATATGGTGCCATCAATCCTATTCAGTGGGAGAACAGAATCGGCGAGATCGGGTTAATGATTCTGCCGAACAAAAGAAAACACGGGTTAGGAGAGCAGGCTGTTAAGTTATTGCTAGACAACGCATTCAATCAGTTAAATCTGCAAACGGTATATGGAGAATATTACAAATGCGGTAATACCCAGTTCTGGGAAAAAGTTCTAAAAGACATTCCACATTACGAAACAATTCTTAAGAACAGAAAGTTTTGGGATGGTAAGTATTGGGATTCTGTTTATTTTTCGATAGAACGAGGTGCCGTTTGATCGTAATAGGAAACGGATATATCGGGAATAAGGTTGCAGAACATTTCGAATGTGAAATATATAACGGGAGAATAGAAACTTATGAGGATGCTCAAAACGCTTGTGCAGGTCATGATATTGTTTTTAATTGCGCTGGGCTTGCTGATGTCGATCTTTCTGAATCGGACCCACGAAAAGCGTTCGATGAAAATGTCACAACGGCCTCGCTATTAGCCTTAACCACTAAATATAAAAAGCTAGTCCACTTCTCAACAGGTTGTCAGGTAGACGGTGATCTATCGGATGACATGAGAGGGTCGGATCAAACTATATACGCACTCACAAAAGGAATCTCTGAATACACAGTTTCCAGAATAAACCCTAACGCTTTGATAATTAGGCTAAGGGTACCGTTTGGAATAGACGCACATCATAGAGAGTTGATCACTAAATTCAGAACATTTAATAAGTTTCACGACGAACTACAAAGCTATACCTGCATAGAGGACATGTTGTTTGTTATGGGAGAACTCCTAAACAAACGAGCTAACGGACTTTATAACGTGGCAAATCCTGGCTATCTGAGTCCATATCAAATAGCTCTTATTATGAGTAAATACTACAAAGACATGGTTATCGAGAAATACGACTTTGCACAAATCAAAACAAAAGTTAAACGAGTTAATACTAGGATGATCTGTAAGCGTTTAGAGAATGACGGGATCAAGTTACGGACAGCAAAAGATGCTCTTATAGAGTGTCTGGAAAGAAGGAAAAATGGTTAACCAATACGAGTTAAATCCTGAGTTTTGGAGAGATAAGGTAGTAGTAGTTTTGGGTGGGACGGGATCGATGGGCAAGGGAATGGTTAACGAGCTTCTAAAACTTCCAGTAAAGACAATCAGAGTTGCAGGACAAACAGAGCTTTCGAAATATAAATTTATTACAGAGTTTAGAGACAAAGAAGGTTATAAAGAAAAGGTTCACCCTAAGATTCGAAATATCCGAGACTATGAAGGAATCTTAAGATTAACCAGTGGCGCTGATATTGTGCTAAATGCCGCTGCTATGAAAGATGTTACATCAGGAATCCAAGACCCAGACGAAACCTACCATACAAACATCATCGGAAACATGAACGTGAGAAACGCTTGTATTAAAAACAATGTGGATGTTTGTCTATTTGTCTCTACTGACAAAGCAACTAACCCGACTACGTTTTACGGAAAAACTAAATTCATGGCTGAAGGAATTTACGAGTCTGGAAACAATGAAAAACCAGCTAGTTGCCGAACAAAGTTTGGAAGCACAAGGGCAGGGAACCTTTTTGGATCACGTCGCTCAGTAATCGAACAATGGGATGAGTGGTATAAGTTAGAAAATATACCTGAATTTAAAGTCACATCTTTAGACATGACTAGATTCTTTATCTCTATTGAACGTGTGGCACGTTATCAATTATGGTGTGCTGAGAGAATTACAGGGAAAGAATTACAGCCGTTTGTGCCTGAGATTTTAGGGTGTTCACTTAAAGAGATATTAGAAAAGCGTTACCCTAAAGCTAAATACAAAGTCATTGGAATCTTTGAAGGCGAAAAGCTTTATGAAGAGTTCCCGGGCAATATGCGCTCAGACCTGAAACCTTGGTTAGTCAGCTATGAGGAGCTAATGCAGAATCTATGATAAAACCAAGCACAGCGTCTAAAGAACATTTGCCAGTTATAAAAAAAGCTTGGGGCAAACACTGTTGGGATTTAAAGAACAAGAGATATTTAGATTTTACTGGGGCGAACTTAACAACTATTTTAGGCTATAGACAGTTTAGATTTAAAAAAAGTCCTAATTTCCCAGGAAAATCAGAATTAGAAGACAATGTTTCTAAAAAGCTTTCTAAGTATACAAAGACAAAATACTTTAGATATTTCAAGAATGGACATAATGCAGTTGATTGTGCAATTCGGATAGCTGGAGGAATTTTTGGGCAATCCTACAGAGTAGGTTTTATCGGTTATGCGGGAACTTCAGATCTATATATATGGACTACAGAAAATAAAAGAGGTGTTAAACCTCAGATGTCATGGCAAATTTCAAATTTCGAAAATCAAATTCCTATTGATATATTGGTTTTTGAATCTAGGTATTTTGAATTGGCAAAGAAAGTTGATTGTGAATTTAAAATTTGTGATCATCTTAAATCCGGAATAAACGGACTATGGGAAAACATAGAATCCGACTTCCATCTGTACGGAAAATCTTTAGCTAATGGTTATCCTGTGGCTGTCATGACTGGCAAAAATAAATACATGAAACGAATCGATGAAATCTATTACTCGACTACCTTTGGTGGGGATAACGTCGGATTAGAAGCAATCGAACAAACACTAAAGAAATATGATCGTAAGAAATGGTTGAAATTAAAAGAATACGCCGACTCAGTTCTCCCGCCTTGGCAATCACTTAAGCCAGAACAGATTAAGAAGTTCACAAAAGAAGGTGTATTATTTAACGGCTACTGGGCAATTTTAATGTCTCACGCAAAGGAGGACATAGACAGATTAGCGTCTCTTTGTAAAAAAATTCTATAGGAGGTTTTATGAATCGATGTAAAAAATGTGCTTTCCCATTAGGGACAAGGCCAGGTATCTATGAAGAAAACGGTGTTTGTGGGGCATGTATTAATCTTGAGCGGGCAAAGACTTTTGACTGGGCAAAACGTGAACAAGACTTAAAAGCAATCTGTGATGAATTAAAATCACGAAAACAAGAATATGATTGCGTTGTAGGTGTCAGTGGGGGCAAGGACTCAACAGTAATTGTCAGCACATTGGTTGAAAAGTACGGAATGAAACCACTATTAGTGACTGTCACAGATGAATTTAGTCATACAAAAGCCGGAACCCATAACTATATGAATATTTCAAAGCGATTTAATTTAGATCATATTACTTTTAGATGTGAGCCGCAGACTTTTGTCAAAGAGACTTTGAAAGATTTTAAAGAAACATTGCATCCTCTAAAATGGATTGAAGAAAAGATTTACTCTATTCCTGTTAAGGTTGCAAAGAACTTCGGGATTGATACAGTATTCTTTGGTGAGAACTCAGACTTTCAATATGGATCAGTTAAAGAGCTTGATTATAAACGTCCCAACAATGACGGGATTAATATTTATTACTTTTTTGCGTTCTATAAATATTCAGAGCTTGGAAACCGTGCAAAGGCAAAAGAGTATGGATTTATTGATTTAGATGATACAGGTGAATGGTTACGCCAAGGACATATTGAGAACTACACACAACAAGACTCTATCGCTTATGTAATTCAATTATGGACTAAATTTGTTAAATTTGGTTTTCAACGTGTTTCTGATATTGCATGTCGTTATGTCAGAGAAGGTCATTTAACTCGTGAGCAGGCTATGAGCTACATCGAAGAGAGAGACTGGCAGTGCGATCCTATGGCTAAGAGAGATTTTTGTCAGACTATCGGGATAAATGAAAAAGAGTTTAATGAAGTAGTTTCTAAGCATGCAAATAAGGACATAGTCGCTCAAGACGTGAATGGACAATGGAAGCATAAGTGATAGTTCATATCATCCAAGCACGGACAGAATCTACTCGCTTACCTGGTAAGGTCTGGAAAGAAATTAAAGGGAAGCCATTAATTGAATGGCACCTTATTAATACTATCTCGCCTTACCAGAGAGTCTTAGCGATCCCTTACGGTGACCCTGAAACTGTCAGATTTAGAAAGATAGCTCAGAAATACAACGCATGTTTAGCCATGCCTAAAGTCCCTGAGAATGATTTATTGAAAAGATTCATACAGGCAGGAAAAAGATTTAATCCGGAATGGATCGTGAGAACAACGGCAGACTGCTTTATGGACAACGAATGGTTTTTAAAAACAGTTGAGGCGGCGACTAGTTACGATATCCCTATTTTCAACACATTCAAAGAGGGCTCATGTGTAGAAGTTTTTAAATATTCTTTTCTACTTCGTGCTGATAAAGAGGTAAAATTAAAATAACAAAGTGAACATCC
>CAZKGG010000023.1:0-8046 GCA_964552385.1 uncultured Candidatus Saccharibacteria bacterium | reverse complement strand
GTTTTGTTTGCTCCCGCAGAGTACTAAATGTACACTTTGGTCACAAACAAAACGTCGCGCCTTGAACTCGAACAAAAATCCTCCAAGCGTGAAAGTTCGTTGTGGGGTGAAAATGGCTCAGATTCTGGGCTATTTTTATTGATAAAATCGTATTGACAAATATAACATAATATGCTATTATTATGTTATAAAGATGGCCAATGAGGGCTATCGGGTGGAGGATATGATCAGTCTAATTTTTGAATTTCTGATGTATTTTGTGGCAGTCCTTGCCCTGGATACACTCTCTGACTTCAAACACCACATCGCGTCTGTGATTGCCGTAATGGCAATCGCAATGATGATGAGGATTCGGTCTGGTAACTAAGGCTCGATGGAAAAGCGCACGGCGCTGAATACGTCGGGCCTTTTTCAATACATTTTATTAAAATTGACATTTATTAATTTTATTATATATTTTGGTCGGAGGTAGATTTGTGGCACTTACACCCGTGCAGTTTTTGGCCGCTGTTCCGACTGGGACATTGGAGGAAGAAGAAAGGATAATCGCTAACCAGTGGGAAAAAGCCATCGATTCATTGATCACTACTGGACTCGTAAGACAAATTGATGGTCGAAAGACTGGGACAAAAGTACTGAACATTTCCTACAAATTAGCTTTGAAAGTTGATCCTGGTTTACCAAAAGCGTCTGCAGGTGTTAGGCGAGAGCTGAAAAGGCGCTATGTGCAGGCTGGTTGGCTAGATTTATGGGGTTGCACTGCACAGCTTCAGCTAATCTATTATTCAGAAACTTTTAAGTAAATCTGGTGTGATAGTACCTACGGGCTCCCTCCATTATGGAGTTGTGGGCCCGTTTTTTTATACAAAATTTTATTTTTCTTTTTTAAAATGCTAATCTGATTGAAATGGCGCCACTCAAATTTGAAATACATAAAGAGTTAGAAAATGGACTTGGAAGAGTCGGTACAATAACCACACAACACGGAGAAATAAAAACCCCGGCTTTTGTAGCAGTTGGAACAAAAGGGACTGTAAAGTCACTAACTCCTGAGCAAGTAAAAGATACTGGAGTTCAGACAATTATTGCTAATACATATCATCTTTACCTAGAGCCAGGAGATGAAAATATAAAAAATATAGGAGGACTTCATAAAGCTATGAACTGGCAAGGTCCGCTCATGACTGACTCAGGAGGTTTTCAAGTTTTCTCCCTCGGTGCTGCATATGGAAAAAACGGTGTTAGTAAAATATCACATGGAAAAGATGAACTACTACTACCAGAAGTAAATGATCTTGAAGTGGCAAAAATTGCCAAGATTGATCCAAACGGAGTCATGTTTCGGGATCATTCAAAAGGTGATGCGCACTACTTTACTCCAGAAAAATCTATAGACATTCAACACAATCTAGGTGCAGATATTATTTTTGCATTTGATGAATGCACGTCCCCACATGAGCCACTTCATTATCAAAAAGAAGCGTTGGAGAGAACACATCGTTGGGCAAAAAGAAGTTTGGAATATCACAAATCAAAACCAAACTCTGAAACACAGGCACTTTTCGGTATTGTTCAGGGTGGAAGAGACGAAGTTTTGAGAAAAGAGTCAGCTGAGTTTATTGGTGCACTCGACTTTGATGGCTTTGGAATTGGAGGATCTTTTGATAAAGAAGATATGGATAAGGCAGTACAGTGGTGCAACGAAATTCTTCCGAAAGAAAAACCGCGACACTTGCTCGGTATAGGTGAACCAGAAGATTTGTTTATGGCAGTTGAAAATGGTTGTGATTTATTTGATTGTGTAGCTCCTACTCGTATTGCAAGAAACGGAGGAATATATACAAAAGAAGGTAAAATCAACTTATTGAATAAACAATTTAGAGATGATTTGAATCCACTTGATTCTGACTGTGGTTGTTATGCTTGTAAAAATTTTTCTAGGAGCTATGTTGCACATCTCTTTCATGCCAAAGAGATGCTTGCATCAACACTTGCATCGATTCACAACATATATTTTCTTGCTCATATTGTGGAAGGTATGAGAGAGGCAATAATGAATAATAATTTTGAAAAATACAAAAGAGACTTTCTCAGTAAGTATTATAGTTATTAATTAATATTCTATTTGACTTTGTTTTATATAAAACATACAATTGTATGCAGAGGTGGAGCTTGATCTCAACCTTGGAAATTTGAGACAAAATATCGTCTCTATCATGGTGCTTTAAAAGCTCCGCCCCGTTCTTTCTTTAGACATTGTTTTTCTCTCGCGTATACGCGTTTTGCCCAAGCGGTTTCTGCATTGCAGAGCACCGCTTTTTTTTATTAAAAATTCGTTTACAAAATTGTTAAATAATGTATAGTTGTATTCGGCAGCGGCTGGATGGGGGATTCGGGTAACCACCCCAGCTAATGGAGTCGAGCAATCGATATTAGGGTTTCGGCCCTCTGATATCGATAAAATCTCGCCCTAACCTCAGCGAGAGAATGTTCCTCACTTAGTTCCTTTTCATCCAGTCGCTGTCTTACAGGCACCAGAATACTTGGTGCCTTTTTCTATATCCAAATTTATTGTATAGTATGGCAATGAATTTTGAGATAAATCGACAATATCCTCCTGCAGGAGATCAACCTAAAGCAATTGAGGGTTTAGTTAATGGTGTAAAAAAGGGTCTGAGGCATCAGACACTTTTGGGTGTAACTGGTTCAGGAAAAACTTATACTATTGCAAATGTTATACAAGAAGTTCAAAAACCAACACTAGTAATTGCTCACAATAAAACTTTGGCTGCACAATTGGCTCAGGAGTATAGGGAATTTTTCCCAAACAATGCCGTACATTATTTTGTTTCTTACTATGACTACTATCAGCCAGAAGCATATATGCCTGTTTCTGATACTTATATAGAAAAGGAGGCAATGATAAACGAAGAGATAGAGCGTCTTCGACATGCTTCTACACAAGCACTTTTAACTAGAAAAGATGTGATTATTGTTGCATCTGTTTCTTGTATATATGGTTTGGGTTCACCAATCGAATACGAAAAAGTAAATTTGAAAATATCAAATGGCGAGAAAATTTCTAGAGCTGATTTTATTAGAAAACTTATTGATATTCATTTTGAGCGAACAACAGCAGATCTGAAACCTGGAATGTTTAGAGCGATTGGAAATATGATCGAGATAATGCCTGTTTCTGAAAAGGTTATTTATCGAATTGAAATTTTAGAGAACAAAATTAAAGAGATTTTGGTTATAGATGCTATTACTCGCGGAATAATAAACGAAGTTAAAGTATTTTTCTTATTCCCTGCAAAACATTTCATATCAACTACTGAGCAAAGTGAGAGAGCCTTTAAAACAATAAAAGCAGAGTTAGCAACTAGGTTAAAGGAGTTAGAAAAAGAAGGAAAACTCTTAGAGGCTGAGAGGTTAAAGAGAAGAACTACCTATGACCTCGCTCTCATAAAAGAGATGGGCTATTGCAACGGTATAGAAAATTACTCAAGACATTTTTCTGGTAAAAAACCTGGAGAAGCACCAGATACTCTACTTTCTTACTTTCCACACAAAAAAGATGGAACTCCAGATTTCTTGACTGTTATTGATGAGTCACACGTTTCAGTTCCGCAAATTGGTGCAATGTATGGTGGAGATTCATCTAGAAAACAAAGTCTGGTTGATTATGGTTTCAGATTACCAAGTGCAAAAGATAACAGACCACTCAGGTTCAATGAATTTGAAGAAAGGGTTGGTCAAGTTATTTATACTTCTGCAACGCCTAGTAACTATGAGAGAGAACACTCAGAGCAGATAGTGGAACAAGTCATTCGACCTACTGGTCTTATTGATCCAGTGGTTGATGTAAAACCAATAGTTGAAAAGGGTAACTACAAGGGTCAGATTTTTGATTTTATACAAGAAGCTGAAAAAAGTATAAAAGATGGAGGTAGGGTTATTGCAACTACTCTTACAAAAAAGATGGCAGAGGATCTGAGTGAATATCTAAAAGAAAAAGGTATCAAGGCAGAGTATCTTCATAGTGATATTAAAACAATAGAGAGAATAGAAATACTTACAAATCTTCGTAAGGGAACTTTCGATGTGCTTGTTGGAGTAAATCTTTTGAGAGAGGGTCTCGATTTGCCAGAAGTGAAGCTTATTGGAATTCTGGATGCAGACAAAGAAGGATTTTTACGAAGCGATACTAGTCTAATACAGATTATAGGGCGAGCAGCTAGAAATGTAGATGGAAGGGTTATCTTATATGCAGATACAGTAACAAAATCGATGAAGTATGCCATGGATGAAACTGAACGACGTAGAAAAATACAGTTGGAATATAACAAAAAGCACGGTATTACTCCAAAAACAATCATAAAGAAGATACAAGACATCACAGATCAAATGCGATCAGAGCATCAGAAGACTGTTGCATCACTTTTGGATGTTGATAAAAAATTATTTGAAAAAGATCCAGCTAAACTCATAAGACAAAAAGAAAAACAAATGGATGGAGCCGTAAAGATATTAGATTTTGAAACAGCTGCTATTTTGAGAGATGAAATACTAGAGTTACAAAAAATACTTGATTCACAAAAACCCAAGAAAATAAAAAATCCTAGAAATAAAGATATGTTGATGTAGGTTTGACATGCTGGCTTAAATATCACAGAATATTTAAGGAGGCGCACATGAAGATTCTTTTTGCATTTGTGGGGTTGTTTCTGCTCTTTGGGGGACCTAGGGTCCTCGTTGCAAGCAATGCTCCACGGAAGGGGTTCTGGGAAATTTGGAACTCACTTTCGTATGAAAAAGATTTTACTCATATTGACCGTTGGGAGGAGGAAGCTAAACCCGCCCCCAACAATAAATCTTGTGCAACCAGACAGTCGTATAGCTGGAGCTAGTTTTGAGTTTGCGTTTTTTGAGTCAAATTCTGCACGGACTCAGTAGCGCATCAGAACCTCAGCTAGTTGTAGCTATTAGTTTTTTTCTTGGAGTTGCTGCTGTAACCATTGCAGTAGTCGCAAAAATCTGCGAGAAAATCAAAGATTTGTACTATAAGATTCGTAATTTTAATCGTGCTGAGAGTGGTGCCGGTGAGTCCATGTGACTCGCCGGTTTTTTATATAAAAAATCGGTGACCCAGAAGAGTCACCGTAATATCTATTGTCTACTCCAAACTACGGAGAAGACTTACACTTACCCAACCACTATGATCGGGCGGGGTATATGGTTCACCATTTTTTGCTAAACGAACAAGATCTTTGTGTTGTCTACAAAGATCAAAGACAGTCAGGCCTTCGGGGCCAAATCTTTCTTTGAGCTCGGCAATAAGTTTTGCATCCTCCACTTGCTCGTCAGGGGTTGCCCAGCGAACGGGTTTTCCAACCGGAATGCTCATTTGGCCTCCACTCTATCCACTTTTTATTATAGCACTAATCATTGTTGGCACTAGTCTCATATGTGTGGTATTATCTTTTTTACATTGAACCCTATAGAGCGAACGGGGGTCGTGTTTCTGTATATGGTTAAAAAAGAAAAAACAATAATAAATGACGATAAAATAATAGTTAAAGGTGCACGCACCCACAACCTAAAAAATATCACAGTAGAAATGCCTCGAAACAAGATGGTAGTTTTTACGGGTCTTTCAGGTTCAGGAAAATCATCTCTGGCATTTGATACTATTTTTGCAGAAGGCCAACGTAGATACGTTGAGTCTCTTTCTTCGTATGCGAGACAGTTTTTGAGACAAATGCAAAAGCCTGATGTGGATGAGATTGTTGGACTTTCACCTGCTATTTCTATTGATCAAAAAAGCCGATCAAACAATCCTCGTTCTACGGTGGCGACAATAACAGAGATATACGACTATTTGAGAATTCTCTATTCACGTGTTGGTCATCCACACTGTCTTATTTGTGGAGATGAGATAACAAAACTTTCAAATGAAGAAATTAAAAACTTTGTTTTAGAAAAAGTTGAAGCGAAAAAGAAAACATTTACATCAACTGGAAAAAAAATTCAGTTACCTATGTATGTGGAAATATTTGCTCCAGTAGTAAAAGGTAGAAAGGGTGAATACTATCAACTGCTATACGATTTGTTAGGTAAGGGCTACTCATATGTTTTAGTAGATGGCGTTAGGCAGTCACTACGAGAAAGGATAGAACTCTCTAAAACACAGAGACACACAATAGATGTTTTGGTAGATAGTATTTCTATTTTAGATTTCAAAACAGATCCAAAAAGTGCAGAAGAAAGACTTTCAGAAGATCTTGAAAAGGCGCTAAATGAGTCAGATGGTCAGGTCAAGATAATGTTTAGGGATATGGCACAGGAGAAGGTAAAGGGTTACGTACCCGAAGAGTTTTTTATGTCATCAAAACTTTCTTGTCCAAAGGACGGTTACTCATATCCAGAGGTAGAGCCAAGACTTTTCTCTTTTAACTCTCCATATGGAGCTTGTCCAGAATGTAACGGTCTGGGTACTAGACACTTTTTTGGTAATGAACCTTGTCCAAAGTGTAAGGGAGCAAGACTTCGAGAAGAAGCTTTGCATGTTTTAATTGGAAAGAAAAATATTGTTGATCTAACTGCAATGTCTATAAAAGATGCATATGAGTTTTTTGAGAATGTAAAAATGACGGACAGGGAGAAAAATATCTCAAAAGTAGTTATGCGAGAGATCGAATCAAGACTACTTTTTATGCTTAATGTTGGTATTGAATATTTGTCTCTAAATCGAAGAGCGCACACCTTGTCAGGTGGAGAAGCACAACGTATCAGACTGGCTTCACAGCTCGGTTCTGGGCTTGTGGGGGCACTTTACGTGTTAGATGAACCAACTATAGGTTTGCATTCTCGTGATAACGATAGACTCATTCAAACTCTTATAGATTTGAAAAACTTAGGTAACACTATCATTGTGGTTGAACATGATGAAGATACTATTTATGCTTCGGATTATATTATTGATATCGGTCCAGGAGCAGGAGTTCATGGTGGAAATGTTGTAGTAGCTGATTATCTAGAAGATTTGTTAACTGCAAAGAAAAATACTTCTGGTTCTATAACTCTTGATTATTTGAGAGGAGACAAGATTGTTGAAGTTCCAGACGAAAGAAGGACAGATCCAAAAGGAGAAATACAAATACGTGGTGGAAAAGTTTTCAATATAAAAAATATGAATGTGGACATCCCATTAGGAAGATTTGTAGCTGTGACTGGAGTCTCGGGTTCAGGAAAATCTTCATTTGTTTACGAAATATTACACAAGAATCTCCAAGCAAGACTCGAAAGAAAATATAGAACTGCAGAAACTTTTAACTGTGGTAGTTTTTCTGGTACAGAATACCTAGGAAGGACTATTTTGATTGATCAGTCTCCTATAGGACGAACACCACGTTCAAACCCTGCCACTTATATAGGTAGTTGGTCATTTATTCGTGATATTTTTGCAGAAACTTCTGAAGCACGTGCTAGAGGATGGAAAGCAAACAGGTTTTCTTTCAATGTTAAGGGTGGAAGATGTGAGACTTGTCAGGGTAATGGAATGATTGAAGTCGAAATGCACTTTTTGCCTACAGTTTATGTTCCTTGTGATGTGTGTAAAGGAAAAAGATTTATGAAAGAAACTTTGGAAGTGCATTATAAAAAGAAAAACATTTATGATGTTTTAAAAATGACAGTGGAGGAAGCTCTAAAGTTTTTTGAGGATATTCCTGCTATTTATGACAGACTAAAATGTCTTGATGATGTTGGTCTCGGATATTTAGAGCTCGGTCAATCAGCTACAACTCTGTCTGGAGGTGAAGCACAAAGAGTCAAAATATCATCTGAGCTTTATAGACCACATTTACAAAAAACTATTTACCTTCTAGATGAACCAACTATAGGTTTACATTATGAAGACGTGAAAAAATTGATTGAGATTCTACAAAAACTTGTAAACAAAGGTAATACAGTTGTTGTTATCGAACACAATATGGATATTATAAAATCTGCTGATTATATTTTGGATATTGGTCCAGAAGGTGG
>CAZKGG010000022.1:0-8198 GCA_964552385.1 uncultured Candidatus Saccharibacteria bacterium | reverse complement strand
AAGCCAATGCCAATCGCATACTCAAGGTTTTTATGATTCATTGGTATAAAAATATACAGTCTTATTGCTATTTTAATTGATAAAGAGGGTTTGAGGGTACTGAAAGTTACACCGCAAGCGGTGGCATTTGTGGAAGGATAGAAGTGGTCACGGGTTGGAGGTGGTTAGATTGTGACATGGGGATAGTATAGCAGAAGTTTGTATTAAAAGTTTAAAGCTACTTTAATTAAGTTTTTAGTGATATTGCTTCTAAAAAAAAGAGTACTACAATGTATCAATGGTGGTATATCTTGTAGAATAGGTTACATAAATATATGAATAGTGAAGTTAAAATTATTTTAGAAGATAAAAATGAAAAAGGTAGTTTTTTTGAATCGTTAATGGAGCAAATATTATCTTCTCACCGTTATAAAATACTTCCTAATGCGAATTTTACAGGAATGGAAATTGATTTACTTGCAAAACATAAAGATAAATCAGAAACTTTATATGTTGAATGTAAAGCCAGAAGTGAATTGTCCTCGAATCAAATTAAAACATTTGCTTTTAATGTACAGTTTAAAAAAGCTGATGTAGGTTATTTTTTTTCTACGACTGAATATAGTCATCAAGCTGCAGGTTTAATTGAAGAGCTTAATTTGAATCAAAATTACAAGAATTTATATTTTTTTGGACCAGAAAAGATAATAGAACTACTTACTGAAAGCCAAAGATTACAGCCAGTTTCAACTAAAAAATTACAAAATTCAACAAAAAGAATTTTAGCATTAACATATTTTGGTGATTACTACATCTTCTTATTAAGTAATAACAGTCAATTACCAACTAACTACACTGTTTTAGCTGCGAAAGATTTAAAACTTCAGGTAACAAATTCGCAGTTAAAAAAATTAGAAGAAAATATACCAGAAATTAAGGGTTTAATCTTTCAAAACATTACAAACTTAAAGGGTTTCTCTGCTAAGAATGAATTTGTTCCTGATAGTGTAGTTGAGATACAAGAAAGTGAAAATTGGAATGATTATTTACCTGCATCATATAAAAATTTTATAGGAAGAACAATTTTAATGAATGAACTTGTTAGTTTTATATCTAGTATCTCAAAAAAAAAGACAAGTAAAAGAGCATTCTATTTAGAAGGTAAATCTGGTTGGGGTAAAAGCTCAATTTTATCAAAACTTAGAGGAATACATCGTAGAGGAAAATATAAAAGAATTTTTACAACAATTTTAGATACACGAACTGCACAGTCTCCAAACTACATTGCACTTGCTTTGATTAAAACATTACAAAAGGCTATGGATTCTCATTTTATTAGGAATCGAAAGCTGAATATAACATCTAATTACGACATTTTTTCTTCATTAAGTATTAAATCTGTACTTGATAATTTGCATAAAGATAATAAATACTTGCTAGTAGTATTTGATCAGTTTGAGGATGTTTTTAAAAATGCAGAATTATTTAAGGTTTTTTACAAATTTATCTTAGATGTCTCAAGCTTAGAAAGTAATATAGTTGTTGGATTTTCCTGGAGAACCGAACTGATGTTTTCAGCAGATAATCCATCTTACCCTATTTGGACTAGTCTTAAAGATATTACTTATAAATTTGCAATTAATGAATTTGGTCCAAGTGAAACTAATGGTATTATCAAACAGTTAGAAGGATCTTTACAAAGAAAGGTTGATCCTTTGCTAAGACGAAGATTAATTGAAAGCAGTCAAGGATTTCCATGGTTGATAAAAAAGCTATGTATACATACCTTTGATGAAATAAAGAAGGGTAAAACTGATAGAGAATTAATTGACGAAGAATTGAATATAGAGCAATTATTCAAGAAAGATTTAGAGAACATAGATCATAAAAGTGTTGACGCATTAAAATTTTTAGCTAAAAGAGCATACAACGGAAACATTTTTGATGTGACAGAAACAGACGATATTATAGACTCTAAAATAATTAATACCCTTCTTGAAAAAAGATTAATCATAAAATCTGGAACTAAATATAACGTTTATTGGGATATCTTCAGAGATTATTTAGTGACGGATGAAATTCCAATATTAGGAGAGAGTTATTTAATTAGACAGTATCCCCAAAATTGCTTAACTGTCTATCAATTATTTGACAAAGGTAAAAAGTATAGTAATGATGAAATCTTGGCTAAACATAAAAAGAAGATAAGTTTAAGTACATTAGATAATATTTTAAGAGAATTAATAACAATAGGTTTGATAAAAAGATATAAAACAGAAGGATCAAATTTATATTCATTATCTCCTCATATTGACAAAGCAAATATTAACACATTCAAAAAACATATAGCTGAAAGATTTAATAAATATAGACCATACATTGAGTTAAATAAATTAAACTCTGAGATTAATCTGTTAATTATTGAAAGGACATTAAAAAATATTTTTAGGGGCACTATTATCAAGTCTAGTACCTGGACTTTTTACTCAATGGTACTAGCAAGCTGGTTACGTTTTAGTGAACTTTCGATATCAAAGAAGATGTCAACAAGAACATACTCAGACAAAAACTTTAAAAATGTACAAAAACAACAAAAAAGCTTTAAGTATAAGCAAAATCAATGGCCATATAGTAGTCCTAAACAAGTTTTAGAAATGTTTTCTTTTTTGAAAACTAACTATTTAGACATTAGAAAATTAAGCTTATCAGATGTTAGAAGAAAGAAAATTTTAGATCTTAAGATGATAGGTTTAATAGAAGGTTCTCCTTTTTCTACTGAAGATCAATATAAAATTACAGCATTAGGGAAAGAACTTCATAAAATAAGTGATCCTTCAAAAGAAATTGCAAGTTTAGCGTTGTCACATATTCCAAAACTAGCTGAAGCTTACAAATTTTTTCTAACTAAACCAGAAATGAGTTTAAAGCAATTTATTGGAGGATTCGATAAATTACATATCGGTAATTACACTCAAAAATCAAGAGATTACAAAGGAAAAATAATTTATTATTGGATGGATTATATATATGAGAAAGAAAATAGCGTTTAAACAATCCAAACAAGAAGTTAACACGAACACGGATTGAGTGCCAATGGCTACATACAGAATAAATAATTTATTGCGATATACAACTTTTAGGATTATTGCATTATAGAGTCAGAAACATATTGTTCACACTTAGTTCTGGATATTTTTGTATTAACTCTTCATATACTTTTTTTAGATTTTTTTTAAACGTTTCCAAGCGGGCTATTGAAGACCTCACAATTGCACTTGCCAAAGAGCTGGAGGAAAAAGGGATTCAGGTAAACTGTGTCTCCCCTTCTGATACGGCAACCTCTGCATACAACAAGTACTTTCCGCAATACATGGATGATGCAATTGCACCAGAACTAATCGCACAGAAAATCGCAGAACTGTGTAACGAGGAAAACACCACATCAGGAAAAGTTATTGTGATGAAGAAGGATGTGGAAGCTGTTGAGGGGTTTCATGTGTGATTATGCAGCCTTCTTTTCTGCTTCTTTAGTAAAGTAATCAACAAGATGTTCTAGCCATGCTCGATAAGAAGGATAGTGTTTATATGTAGCGTTAAAACGATTTCCCAATATATCCAAAGCCTTTTCTACTTCATTATCTTCTGAATATGTCTCAAGTATTTTATTTAGTTCAGTGATAGCAGATAAAAGGTCTTCATTGGTATGAAAAGATGTGTACTCTCCTACAACTGTGTCAATTGTTCTAGGTAACTCCCCCTCACTCTCCGGTTCAAAAACATCCTCATTTATATAAGATTCAAAAAAATCTGTTAAGGTCGGGAAATCCCTTTTGAATGTTTCTATATCTTCTTTGGTTTCTATTTTATGAATGTCCATAGGTTATTATATTACGGATTTACAAATCCTGTATATGGAACGTATGAGTTTTCATCAACCTTTTTCAAAACAATACTTACCTCTTTGGCATCAACAGGTATTGAATTACTGCTTTTTAAATATCTTCCCATTACTTGTTCATCAGTATATTTGAATGCTTTAGTTTGGCCAATCGGTGCTTTTTCCATCCAGTCATTTATTTCTGATACGTTTTTATTAATTGTGTTTTCAACTGCTCTAGCTGCTGTTTCAGTGTCTGTGAAAGTAGAAACGCCACCTTTTAAACCAGGTCTATTTTGAAGTCGTTCATAAAGAAATAAATCATCTTTGCCTGTATGTGTTTCTATGATATGCACTTTTTCATTTTTTAACTCCAACATTTCTAACTTTTCCGCTGTAACTCTCACTTGTTGGTTCTCTTTTAATGCATAAATCACAAAATCATTTGGTTCAACAACTTCAACTTTGTTTGTTATCTTACTCGCAGCTCCCATCACTCTCCCCGCAACCCCCGGCAACTTTGCAAGTGCAGCTTCTCCAAACGCCAGCTCTGCTGCTTCTACTCCTAGCTCCCCCTCGGCACGACTCAAAGCCTCTGCATACTCCCCTTGCTCAAACAACTCCACAGTACTCTCAGTAAATGGAGACTTCATCACACTCCAGTACGTTTCAGGATTTTCTAGAGCCGTTGCTACATCGTTGTTCAGCCCCTGCCAGCCTCCTTGATAGTTTTTCGATACGGAGTAATTCACAGAACCGGCAAGAAATGAAGCCATCCCTGCTACTGGTGCACTTACCACTGCCTGAACAGCTTGCAATGGATTCTGTATTGCATACACCACACTATCTAGCACATACGTTTTTGCAACTTCGACTACTGGTGTTACATATTTTTGTACTGCTCGCGCCGGATTGCTTACCACTCCCCATATTCCCTGGAGTTGTCCTCCGACTTTATCGCTTGCTCCTTGCAGTCGCCATTTGTTGTGGTTTGATGCTACATAAGTTATATCCTGTACAATTTTCCCTGGGTTTGTTGCATTCTTTGCCACATACTGCACTCCTTTTCCCGCTGCTTTTACCAGTTGTCCTCCCAATTGCGTTAGCCATCCGCCAATTCCCTTTACAGAAGAAACAAAGATATTCTTTGGAGGTGCAGGCTGGTTATAGTATGCGAGGACAACTTCTTCACTGCCCGACCCACTCGCACCTCTTGCTCCTTCACCCGCCACACCACCCGCTCCCGGACCGGAATTACCAACATACTCTACAATTGGTTCGGTATGCGGCTGATAGTCTTTTTCAGTATCATAGGTTTCAAAAAATTCATCTACCGACTGCTTTGTCTTCCCGTTACTCATTACACTCGCGGCAGCAACGCCAACGGGAGCAAGCAGCTGCATGCTCAAATACGCTCCCAGCACAAATATGGCTGTCATCTTTTTTACCCGCTCCTGAAACTGCTTTTTTTCCTGCTCGGCTTTCTGCTCCATTTCTTCTTTGTTTCGCCTGTTCCGCACCACCAGATAGCCAATACCTGCAACAGCAGCAACACCAAGCAAAGATACCGCCTGATACACTAAAAATACCCCCATATCTGCTGCTTCCACTCGAACGCTAAAAAAATACAGCAGTTGCATAAGGCTTGACCCAAGAACCGGGGCAAACATTCCCTTCCAGGAACCTAATTTCACAACGGTGCGATACGAAATAAAAAGGATAAGTGCAAGCGAAAACAGGAGTGTTTGTTCGATAAATAAACTAATCGCCATCGATCCCAAAACATACCACAGCACATTCCGCCAGAAGATGGCTTTAGGAGAGCGCTGTTTCTGCGGTTTAGCGGGATTGGAATCACCAGAATTATTATTGTTTTTCATTATCACTACAGGATAAAAGTAACGTGAAGAGAATTATACTTCGAAAAGTTATGTAATGCAATAAATCCTCTGTATAATT
Organism: uncultured Candidatus Saccharibacteria bacterium; assembly: GCA_964552385.1. Lineage (GTDB taxonomy): Bacteria > Patescibacteriota > Minisyncoccia > Phycocordibacterales > DATDWN01 > C7867-006. The sequence goes on along the minus strand of CAZKGG010000022.1, from coordinate 2,383 downwards.
GATAAAAATTCAGCCTATTATTACATGAAAAAAAAGAAGAAAATCAATAAAAAAATTGACGAAGGTGTTGTAAAACGAGCTGATTTTCTTATTAGTCCAAATAATCGATTAACATACATTTACAAAATAAAAAGTAAAAGCAATGAAGAAATTATCGAGGTTACCTGCGTTTCATTGGAAATAAAACATCAGGGGAAATGGAAAACAATTATTCGCTTCGACAGCAGTCATGCCGGAAAACTTCATCGTCATACACGAATTTCATTACTGAGCAAGGCGGATAATGTTGATAGTTATAGACTTCCCGTCAAACGAACTCAGAAACAACTATTAAACTGGTCTATAAAAAATATCAAAGATAATTATTTGTTTTATAAAAAAGAATTTATAAAAAGAAATAAAATCGTGAACATTACAGATATTGAAATATACTAGTTGCACATTATTTCAAAATTATTATAAAGTTAGTGTATACTACAAAAACATATGTCAAAAAAAGAACAGGCAAAATTAAATATAGGGCTAAATGAAAAGCTAATGAGCTTTGTGCTAAAACACACTACTATTCTGAATAAGTATGCAGATAGTTCTTTTGTGGTTTTTTCTGATAACAAAAAATTAAATAAACTAAACGAAGAACTTGTTCTTGAATTAAAAAATGAAGGTAGAAAAGTTGTAAGAGCAGAATACACAAAGGATAAAAGTAATCCCTGGAACTTTAGCTTTGCTCTCTAATACACGAGGGAGAAAAGACTGTAATGGTTAGTCCTTACAGCGACACTCCCATTCACCTCCCCAACTTCCACATCAACACAAACGCAGGCAACAGCAGCACCTGTACTCCCAGCAATGCAACTCCTGGGGATACAGAATCTGCCACAAGTCCTACTCCCAAAGATGCTACTCCAAACAGCATATTCCCTGCAAATGATCCTATCGATCCCATAGTTGCCCGCTGATGTGGTTTAAACTCCCGTTGCATCAGTTCTTCTTTTCCAATACTTATGAAGATTTTTACTTGTCCCTTTGCGAATCTTTGAAGTTCTGTTCTCTATAAAGTGATCCTTTATCTATTTTTGGACGTGCAACATCGCCTCTTGATCGCCAACCAAGACGTCGTGTTAACTTATCCAGACCGGTAAGATCAATCTGTTGACTAGGCTGGGGTTCTTGTTCTGATTGTGGAGTTTCAGAAAGACCTTGTTCATATCCGTATTGTTCTGGAAGAGATGTATCTTGAGTTGACTGTAACGCTTTTAGATTAGTGTCTGCAACAATAGAGAAAACTGCTTCCATAAATGACATTTTCCTTTGTCTACTTCTTTGTTGTGCAGTCATTACTATTTGATCGTAACTCCTTAATTTGCCTTCAGTATAGAGCTGTGCAATTATATTGTAGTCTGTCTCAGTCAGTCCATATTTCTCTCCTCTTTTTCCAAAAAATTCAGCAATTCTTTTTCCTTCTAATGTTTTTCTAAAATGTGTGAGCATTGCTGGTTCAAAAGAAAGTTCTGTAACAGGTTGATACTCAGCGTGGAAAACTCCAGGTACATTCGTATGTAAAGTGATAGTTTCCCCATTTGCAATGCCATTAATAAGTTGCAAAAGAAGTGGAGATAAATCTTGGAGAGCTTGCTCACCTTCTGGAGTTGTTTCTAAACCCGCTATTTGCTCTGATAAGTTTCGTAGGGCTTCTGACATAGTATAATTATACTATAGGTTCTTGTTCTTGTAAATAAGTTTTGAATATAAAAAAGAGTAAAAAGTAGACTTTAGTCTGTACATCGGTAGTGTAAGTACTACACCAGCTATACTATAAAAAACTCGAAGCGCTTTATACTATAGGGTATTAATGGTATAATATACCCATCTGTCAGCCTGAATAAAGGAGATACAATGGATCTCGACTCAATGGTCAACCCGCCTCACCCGCGGGTCCTCACGCTCGGCCAGACCTATGGCTGGACGGTGAACCTGAATGGCTACTACGCGGACCGGGTCCGCGTGGAGCTAGTCGAGCATTCGCCGACGGAAGGCTTCGAACATGTCATCGTGCGCGAAGTCCTCTCCACCGAGAACGACAGCCCTGTCGACAACCAGCACGTCTACAACGGCTTTCGCTGCTCCGCTCCTACGAGCGAGCTGCGTTAGCCCACGTGCGACGACAGGCAAAGCAGGGCGGGCCATCCGGCTCGCTCTGCTCAAGACAATTTTCGGTATAATACTCCTAATGAAAACCGCCATCATCACCGGTGCATCAACCGGAATCGGTCGGGCAACTGCAATAGAACTCGCAAAGCACGGCTACACACTGTACTTACTTGGCAGAATGAATTTGCCCTTCAGAAAACAGCTACCAAAATAGAAGAAGTTCAGGGTAAAG
>CAZKGG010000021.1:0-8322 GCA_964552385.1 uncultured Candidatus Saccharibacteria bacterium | reverse complement strand
CATATAAGTCATCTAAGTATAACTTTAAAATACCTTAGTACAAACATCTGAATATTAACAGTATATAAATACTATGCTAGTCTAGCCTACAGAAGGAGCACATTTGGAATCGAGCAAAACTCAATTTTTATTATCCAGATTTTTGGATTTTTTCAGGAAAACAAAAGACAAGCTGAAATTTATTCCGACGTATTTGATTGGTATTATTATCTGGTTTTACTACAAAATCACTGTTTTTTTCAATGTGACTAGAGTATATGGTTTATACAAAATTCCATATGAAAAAAGTCGGATTTTCCTGATATCAAATCACCCATCTCTATTAGAACCTCAGGTTCTAATAGGATTGTTTGCCCCAGAATACATACTGCACCCGAAAATTTATGGACCAAAAATTATTGCTGATGTAAAAAACTACGGCGAAAAATGGTGGTCATTTGCGGTCGACAATCAATTAGTATTTGTAGATCGAAGTGGAAAAACATCGAATATTAGCGTATTTGGGGAAATTGAAAAAATACTAAAAGAAAACGGAAATGTAATTGGATTTCTCGAAGGTACTAGAACATGGAGTGATAAACCTGGAGAAAGAATATTTAGTAAAAAAGGTAAAGCTATTAGGAGACTTAAATCTCCACTCATTGGAATAGCTTGCAAAACTGAGGCTATTATCCTTCCCGTATGGTGCGAAAGAGGAAAAGGTTTACATTTAGATATCTATATTGGTTCACCAATTAGAACCAAAGTCCAAGACAAATCTTTGGAAATTACATTACAAGTTGAACAAGTTCTTCTTAAACTAGGCGACAGCGCCTACTAAAGCGACCCGTGTAGCAAAGCTACACGGGTCTTAAATTATATTTTGATATAATTAACACATGAAATTCTATAAAAAGACTACCCACCTATCGGAAATACTTGAAGAGTCAGAAACAACACCTGTTACAATTTTAAAATACTCTGATGATTGTAACAGTAGTAGTCGTTTAGCAGACATGATTGAAAATAAAATTAAGAAGAAAAACTCAAGACCTATCATTTACATGATAACTGTTCAAACCGAGCCAGTTTTATCAAAAAAAGTTGAGAACTGGTTTGACATAAAACACGAAACACCACAGATAATTAAAATTTTTAAAGGAAAAGTAATTTATACTGCCCATCACAACGATATAAATATAGACGATTTTATAGCTTAAAATTCATGCTATAATCCGGGAAATGGAGAAATATATAAAAAAAGCTTGGATAAGAAACGTTACGATAGCCACAGCTATAATTTTAATAATTGCATCTATTTCTTATGATGGTTATGTATTTTATACAATGCACAACCAAAACAAATCACTTACTGACGAGATTAATCTCTACAACGAGGCGCTGAAAATAACTCAAAGAAACCTTTACAAAGTTACAGATGAAAAACAAGCAATCCTTACGATTCTTGGTGCAGAAAGACAGACAAACACCTATATTCAAAATCAAATACAAGATATTACTAGCACGGTTGGCCAACTACAAAAGCTTAGTGAAACTGATGTTGAATTATTAAAAAAATATTCTAAAGTTTATTTTTTAAACGAAAATTATGTACCTCCCAGACTCACGCTTGTCGAGGAACAATACCTAAATATAAAAAATAAACCTGTTGAAGTCTTATCTGACATATATCCAAAACTTAAAAAAATGCTGGATGACGCCAGAGCAAATGGTATAAATATAGAAATACTTTCTGGATATAGATCATTTGCAACACAGGCAAGCCTAAAATCAAATTACAAAGTTACTTACGGATATGGTGCGAATAAATTTTCAGCGGACCAGGGATATTCTGAGCACCAACTTGGAACTACACTAGATTTAACAACACCAAAAATTGGTAGTGCCCTGAGCGGTTTTGAAAAAACAGAAGCATATAGTTGGTTAATGTCTAACGCATACAAGTATGGTTTTATACTCTCTTACCCAAAAAATAATACTTACTATATTTTTGAACCATGGCATTGGAGATATGTAGGAGTACCACTATCAACTAAACTCCACGAAGAAAATCTAAATTTTTATGATGTGCCTCAGAGAGATATTGATCAATACTTAATAAATTTGTTTGATTAATTACACAAAAACCCCTCATCGGGGTTTTTGTGTAAACACAGCCAGTGTTTTAAATTACATTTGCTGAGAACCAGCAGAGCAGTTCTTGCAATTCTGTTTATGAGTAACAGCTTCATAAACAGCTGAAAGACCTACTAATACGTAAACAATCATAACTACTGAAGGCCATTTTCCAAGTAGCATTTCTACTAAATTGTAGTTAAATGCTTCAAGTAACCAATTCAGTCCTCCTACTACTAGAAGGGCAAAAGTTACCATATGTAAAGATTTCATATTTTAATCTTAACTTATTAATAATACTGACCTCACATATTATATAACTAATTTTCGAAACAAAACAGACTGGCTGTGTATTACTTTTTAGAAATATGTTCTACTTTTATCTCCAATTTCATTATGCTGGTTAAATATAATTTTTCTTACATTTTCTGGATCTTTAACATTAGACATTGAAAACTCATAGTTATCCTCACCTGCTGTTTGAACTTTTACATTTCCATAGTTCAAAAAAGTTGGGATTATCCCTCTTACATCAATAGTAACATCTTGGATCTTATCGAAGCGTAAGTTTGATATACCCCTATCAAATATTCTCCTTTGATCAACTGCGATTATTCTTTTCTCAGTAACATACCAAACATCTAGATAATACTTAGTCCAGTTTAAAAAAAATGAAACCCATAAAAAAAGAAACCAGATACAGTACAGAAATATGAAAAGCGCATTAATATTACCAGGTATATTTATCGTAGGTAATTTTGGAGAAAAAGTATTATATATAAAAAATAAAATGAATGGCACAATTGCAGAGAAAAATAAGCTGAAAGCATAACCCACAAATACTATCCAGTGCTTTCTTACTTCAAAAATTATATGCTCGTCCGCTTCTAAATGTAATACATCATTTGCCATAAATTTTAATAATAACTAGCTGATAGGAATGCAAAAACAAAAAACAGAGCCGAAACAGAAATAAAAAGTATTTCAGCCATATGAACTCCTCTATTACCCATACCATATGAAATCCAGTGATAAAACAAGATTCCTGTAATAATCAAATAAAATAAGCCAAAAACAAATAATACTCCAAGTAATATTGTTGGAGTCAGTGTAAATGCCAAATTGAATACTGGGAATGCTGGCAAATTTAATGCTGGTGTTTCCATGAAAATATTATAACATAAACAATTATATTATAAATTATTATTTCTATTTTTTATTAGATAACCTTTTGCGTATTTAGATAGAACTATATAAAAAATAATTACACACGCAAAACTAAGAGTGACCTTTGCAAAAAAATCAAAGTAATTATCTATTTTAACGTAAGAACTACCAGCATAATAACCTAAAGAAAAAAGTATAAGTGCTTTTGGTACCGTACCAATAAAACTATAAAGCAAAAAATCTCTGTATTTAACTCCAGCTATACCAGAGGAAACTTGCACTGCTCCACCAACTCCATGAGAAACTTTTGCAAGCAAAAAAGTCTTGCCTTTATGTTTTCTAAAATGGCTCTCCAAAAACGCTTCGCTATTTTCATCATAACCTAAATACTTTGCCCATTTTTTTATAAAAACTGACTTTTTCCATAATTTACCTATACCGTAGTACATAGAGTCACCAACTATATCAGCAACGACTATGACCGAATAAGCCACATAACCATTTAAATATCCCAAATAAACCAAAAACCCAGTAATGATGATTATTATTGGACCTTCAATAACTGCTACAGGAAAAATCAAAAAATATTTATATTGTTCCAGTATTGACAGAACTTCTATTGGCGATATGAACATTACATTAAATTGTCTCAGTTTTTAAATAGTTAATCAAGGCATGAGTTTGACTCAAGGCCAAAAATTTGCTTTAATTAGGCTCAAATTACCGGCTAAGGCCGGCTTTTCAAATCAATTATAAATATAACAAAACTTAGATGGAAATTCGTAATATAGCAATCATCGCACACGTAGACCACGGAAAAACTACACTGACTGACGCCCTAATGCGCCAGACTGGCATGGTGACCGATGAAGGTGTAAGTATGGACTCAAATGCTCTTGAACAGGAGCGTGGTATTACTATTTATGCAAAAAATACATCAGTTTACTACCCATCCAAGGATTCAGGTAGAGAAGTAACAAAAATCAACATTGTAGACACACCAGGTCACTCCGACTTCGGATCAGAGGTTGAGCGAGTGCTTCGATCTATTGATACAGTGCTATTACTTGTGGACGCACAGGAAGGACCTATGCCTCAGACTAGATTTGTTTTGAAAAAATCACTAGAGCTTGGACTAAAACCTATTGTTATCATCAACAAAATTGACAAGCCTGCTGCGAGACCAGATGAAGTACATGAAATGGTCCTTGAACTTTTTATGGAACTTGGAGCAAATGATGAACAACTAGACTTTACTACAGTCTACGCCATTGGAAGAGATGGAATCGCAAAAATGAAACTAGAAGATGAATCAAAAGATCTGACTCCCCTTTTGGAAACAGTTTTGAGAGAGGTTCCACCTGCTACTGGAGACACAACTAAACCTGCAAAACTACAGTCATTTAACCTTGCATACGATAACTTCCTAGGAAGACTAGCTGTTTGTCGTGTATACGAAGGAACAATAAAAGTTGGAGATACAGTTTTTGATAAACATCATGATGGACAGGTATCATCTGGAAAAATAACTAAACTTTTCAGTTTTGAAGGAACAAAAAGAACAGAAACATCTCAAGCTATAGCGGGAGATATCGTGATGATTGCTGGACTACCAAATGTATATATCGGTGACACAATTTGTCAGGATGAATTTGCAGAGAGACTACCATCTATCAATATTGATGAACCAACAATCTCACTAAACTTTCTAGTTAATGACTCTCCTTTCGCAGGAAAAGAAGGTAAGTTCGTGACTGGACGACAGATACGAGACAGACTTGAAAAAGAACTTGAAATTAACGTTGGTCTAAAAGTAGATTGGAATAACAATGAATACTTTACTGTATACGGACGAGGTGAGCTACACATAGCAATTCTTTGTGAAAATATGAGACGAGAGGGCTATGAACTACAAGTATCACAGCCTCAGGTTATTATAAAAGAAATAGACGGCGTAAAAATGGAACCTTTTGAGGAAGTTACAGTTGATGTTTCAGATGAGGTTGCAGGATCTGTTATTTCCAGACTTACAGAAAGAAAAGGACTTATCACAAATATTAAAAACCATGATGGTCAGCAGAGAATAACAATTGAGATTCCTACTCGAGGACTACTTGGTTATAGAGGTCAGTTCGTTGTTGATACAAAAGGCCAAGGAATTCTTTCATCTCGATTTATCGAGTTTAGAGAGCACGTTGGTGATATAAATCGTACTCACTATGGATCAATGGTTTCTATGGAAAAAGGAAAGGCTCTAGCGTTTGCACTAGATAACCTACAGCAAAGAGGAACACTATATATCGACCCTGGAACAGAAGTTTACGTTGGAATGGTTATTGGTAACACTTCAAAAGGCGAAGACCTAACAGTTAACCCAACTAAGGGTAAGCAACTAACAAACATGAGATCTTCTAGTTCAGATGGTTCTGTTTACCTAGCTGCTACTTTTAAACTTGATATTGAGAAAGCTATGGAAATCATGTCGGAAGATGAATTTATTGAAATAACTCCAAAATCTGTGAGACTTCGAAAGAAAGTAATGAGAAAATAATTTAAAAAGGAAGAGCCCCGAGTACCATGTACTCGGGGCTTTTCAAAATGTAACTTTGCTACAACCGCTCGCGGTGTGGCAACGGAGGAATCCTTTCACGACTTGAAGCTTGAACAGGAACCCCCACCAGAACAGTTTCGGACTCGGCCTGAATAACAATCCTCTCTTCAACTTTGTACGCAATTTCGAGCATAGAAAGACGAACCTTTTTGCTATCCCAAATCAGATTAATCATGCTAATCATTTGTGGCAAACCAAAGGTACCAACAAGATTTCCATTCTCGATATCGCGAAGGATATCGGGGGTAATACCTCCAAGCTCTTTTTTGAACTTGGCACAGAAATCCTCACGTTTGTCACAACCAAAGCGGAGTACACGATTTTTCTTGATCAGTTTACCAAAAACTTTCTCAGCCTGTTGAAGCATATAGCCTCCTTAAGTCCCCGGGGTGGGAACTTATCCATTTCTCATTTAATCATATAATAAAAAAAATACAATAGCAGAAAGCCCCTCGAGTGTTACCAAACTCGAGGGGCAATACTAATTATCGGCGCTTACCCATTTCAAAACGTTGCCTATGACAGGTGCGGCGGGACTTTGGTCTCGTCGCCAACTTAAGAAGAGAACGAATTTCATTCTCTTTATCTTGTGGAATTGGTGATATGTTACCAATTGTATCCAAAACCTTAAGTACATCTTCAATTCGAACGAGATGAGCTTCTTCGTGCTCGATAGCACAAAGCACAAATTTATGAACACCGGCGATTTCCGCCAAGTCCCTTCTAGAAATTGGCCCTCTCCAGCGTCTCATTTCAAAAGAAAAAAGGTGCAGAGCTTTATTGCGACTCAGCCGACCTTCAATCTTCCTGTTTTGTCTTGCTACTCGCTTACTCCCCCCATTCCTGTTTTTTGACAAAGCGCCTCCATTGGATGGTCTATTTGTAATATAACAACTAACAGCACGTATATGCAAATTAAGAGTTAACAAAATCCCCCACCTTTGTTCTCTTTATATGAAAAGCTATAGCTTTTGTATCAAACTTTAAAGCCAAATCAGAAACAAACTGTCTAATATAAAAACCACTCGAAACAACTACTTTTATTTTATCTATAACAAATCCTGTTGAAGGACTTTTTTCTAAAACTTCCTCCCATTTTTTTATAATCTCTTGTTGCCTAAAATCGCCATTTACCAAACCAACCTTATTTTTAATATTATCTAATAAATCTACTTTAGAAATTATTTTTCTTTCAATATATTCTGCTTCATACAATTCGACTTCATGTTTTGGAATATCAACATCGCTAATCCTTCCTTCCCTAGCCCACTGAAACAGTGGTTTACCATTTACTGGTCTTGACGAATACACTGGATATATCTGTTCAAATTTACCAAACATTGATTTAAGAGTGTTTGATATCGAATCCTGAGAAGGTGCTCCCGAAGTTTGATGATCAGAAAGTAACCCTAATACATCAAGCGTATCAGTCTCAAATCCCCACAAAATTTGGAACTCATACGTCTTAGGTAAATCTAAATATTTATCTTTTTCAAAAACAGCATCACCAGATAGCACCAATAATAGTCCTTCTGCCATAGGATCCAACCGCCCTGCATACGTCATTGAATCATCTTTATATAGAGGATGTTCATTTTTATACCGCAAAATAGCTTCGTGAGGGGTCTCACCAATTTTTTTATATAACAAATGTAGATTTTGTTCGTCGGCCATATTCTGTTACACTATAGCAATATGAGCGATAAATCAAAAATCAGTACAGAAAGCTACAAGGGGGTTAGAGATTTTTATCCAGAGGATTCATTCATTATGGAATACATTTTTCAGACCTGGAAAAGTGTAGTTGAAAGCTATGGATACGTAGAGTATAAGGCTTCTATACTAGAATCTGCTGAGCTATATAAAGCAAAATCAGGTGAAGAGATAGTAAATGACCAAACATATACATTTTTAGATCGTGGAGAAAGAGAAGTAACACTAAGACCGGAAATGACCCCAACAGTAGCTAGAATGGTAGCTGCAAAAATACATGAACTAGCATTTCCTTTACGCTGGTACTCAATACCAAACCTATTTAGATATGAAAAACCTCAAAGAGGTAGACTTCGAGAACACTGGCAGTTAAATGTCGATTTGTTTGGAGTTGACTCTACTTTAGCTGACGTTGAGGTAATAAAAATTGCATATAAAATAATGCAAAAGTTTGGTGCAAAAGATGAGGATTTTGTAATAAAAATAAATAGCCGAAAAATCATAAATTCTCTATATGAAAAATTTGAGTTAAACGAAGAGAATTCATATAAAATTTCAAAAATAAGTGATAAGAAGGATAAAATATCTAGCGAAGCCTTTGAAACATCAGTACAAGAAATCCTAGGAGACAAAACTTCAGATTTTATACGTGTACTGACATCTCCAGAAAGACTTATGGAGTTTCTAGGGCCAGAAGATAAAAGTGCAAAGGAGCT
>CAZKGG010000020.1:0-8553 GCA_964552385.1 uncultured Candidatus Saccharibacteria bacterium | reverse complement strand
ATATAATTTCACATGTCCTGCTTGTAAGATAAGTGAACCAAGTATTAAATTAACGATTGACCATATCATTCCTTTATCTAAAAAAGGTTCAAATGATATTTCTAATATTCAGCCACTTTGCCTCTCATGTAATTCCAGAAAGAAAAATTATTATATTAAAAAATATTAAAATGAAAATAACAAAAAAACATAAGGAATTAAAGTGGAAAGAGTCGATTGATTTACTAAACGATATTGTAAAGATTAAACTTGCACCTTCGCCTATTCATGGAGTTGGAGTATTTGCCTTAAGAGATATAAAGAAAGATGAAAAGCTATACGCTGATGTTATACCAAACGCATTTGATTTACCCTACTCAAAACTAAAGCAATTGAAGCCTTATATTGCTGATATTATACTAGGACACTGGCCACAGATAATAAATGGTTCACACTTTCTTTATCCAGTAACTAAGATGACAGCATTTCTTAATCATTCAGAAAATCCAAACTATGATGCCTCAAAAGATATTGTACTTAGAGATATAAAAGAAGGTGAGGAAATAACGGAGAATTATAAGACACTAAATAACTATCAAAAAGTATTCAAATGGCTAAAATAATAAAAGAATATCCACCTAATTATCAAAGGATTAAACAGGTCTTTAATCCACCAGAGAATGTAATTTATTGCTATGGAGATAAAATATACAATCCATCAGATGCTAAAATTGAGGATCATTTACTTATTCATGAGGGAGTACATGAAAAGCAACAAAAATTTATTGGTGTAGAAGCATGGTGGGAAAGATACTTGACTGATAAAGACTTTCGACTAGAACAAGAACTAGAGGCTTATGCTACACAATACAATTTTATAAAAAGTAAAACTACAGAAAAAATATATTCACAGTTTTTAGATATGTTTGCTAAACATTTATCAACTATCTATAAACTTGATATTAGTAAGAATAAGGCTCAAGTTTTGATTAGGAAAAAAGCTCAAAGCATTGCATAATATTTATCAAAGTTATATAATTTATATATGAATCAAACCTACAATCACAAGTGCATAAAGTGTTCGTCTACATACTCTAGTAATGAAGTAGATCCATACTACTGCCAGCCGTGTGTAGAGGAAAAAAATAGAATTGCAAAAGAGATTGATAAAAAGATTGCCTCTGTTCCAAGACGACAGGTTGTCAGCGAGTTACAAATGTATGATGAACTTAGAAAATCTAAAGGTACTCAATTTGTTAATATTAAGGACTTAGGAATAAAATTATAATGAAAAAAACTATAAAAAAGAGTTTAAAGGTAACAGATAAAGATGAAGAAGTTAAAGATACCTTAGAATACAAGGCTTCTGTAAAAATAATGGGCAAGGTCTATACCTCAAAAGGAACATCTGTTTATGATGCATTATTTAATCTAAAGCCACTGGGATGTAAGGGGAAAGCAATACTTGTTGTTGAACATGACGGAGCTAGGAAGGAACGCATACTTATGCCGGTATTGGCTTATAGACTATTTAAAACACTTGGTATTACTAGGGATGTGGCCTTGAAAAATGCTGCATTATTATTTCAAGGTATATGAATAACCAAACACCAAAAATATTTGATTGGATAAGGCAACAGGAAAGTGATTACGAAACAAGAGAAATACAACTAGGCGACAATTGGTATTGGAATATGCGAAAACATATTCAGATGATTTTTCATTTAAAGAATGGCATTTTCTTTACTGGTGAGAATAACTGGATGCGTGCCTTCAAGAATGTAATGGAACCAATATTACAACTAAACTACTGGACAGAAGACATTGAAGTTAAAGACGTTGTCTTTTACATAGAAGGACATAGGGGAAAAGTATTGTCTTTCTTGGTTAAAAAGTACCATGATGAGGTCTATGTAAAAGAAAATGACCTAGAGACACTTTTTGATGAAATAACAGAGTCTGATATTGATTATGGTGGTGTTGTAGTGCAGAAAGGAGTAGAGATACCAGAGGTTATACCACTAAATTCTATTGCTTTTTGTGACCAAACTGATGTTCTTGGTGGCCCTATTGGATTTAAACATTATTTTTCGCCAGAAAGACTTAGAGGAATGTCAAAATATGGTTGGGGTGAGGAAAAAAATGGTGCAACAATATCTCTTGAAGAATTATGTGTATTGGCTACAGATGAAAAAGATTCAGCAAGTTTGAATAAGAATAAAAATAAAGTAACTGGTAAAACAATTGAAGTCTATATTGTTAGAGGTAATATGCCAGAACACTATCTATTTGACAATGATGATATGGAATATCAGTGTAATCAGGTTCAGGTTGTAGCTTTTTATACAGACAAAGATAATAACAAACAAGGCGTAGTTCTTTATAGAAAGAAGGAGGCAGAAGGTAACTTAAAGTTTAATACAACAAAGAAGGTATACCAGAGAGGACTTGGTAGAAGCGTTGGCGAAGCACTACTTGGCCCACAAATATGGACTAACTTTCTAACCATACACAAGACAAACATGCTTGAGGCTGGTTCAAAAGTTCCTCTTTACACTGATGATGAGAATTATACAAGCAAAAATAAGATTCAGGATATGGAAAATCTTGAAGTCACTGTTGTTCAGGAGGGCAGACGAATTGGGCAAGTACCAACCGCTGCACCAGCTAATATTCAGTTATTTGCTAATGAAATTAACTCATGGTACGAGCAAGCACAGGCCGCTGGATCAGCTTACGACCCTATAATGGGTAAAGAAGCCTCATCTGGAACTACATTTAGAGGACAAGAGCGTTCTGTTGCACAAGCTAACGGTACGCACGTTAAGAGACGAGGACAACGTGCAAAATTCTTGGAAGAACTATATCGTGACTGGATAATACCTGATATAACAAGAAAAATACTCAAGGGAAAGAAATTTATGGCGACTCTCTCAACAGAGGAGCTAAACTGGGTAGCAGAACAGATGTCTATTGTTCAATCTAACGAAATTATTGTTGATGCAATACTTAACAAAGGTAAATATGTTACAAAAGAAGAGCAAGATGCCCTTATTGAAGTCAGAAAACAAGCAATTCTAAAGGAGGGTAATAGACAGTTAGTTGAGATATTAAAAGACGAGTTTGATGGTGTAGAAATAAAAATGGGTATAAATATAGCTGGAAAGCAGAAAGACCTTGTTAACCTATCAGATAAGTTGCTATCAATCTTTCAGTTTATCTTTGCTAATCCTCAAGGATTCCAGCAGGCCATGCAAATACCAGCTTTGGCGAAGTCATTTGAAAATATCCTAGAATTTGGTGGTATGAGTATTGGGGATTTCTCATCTTTGCTGCAAACAAGTAATATACAAGCACAACCGACAATTCAAGCACAAAACAACGTACAAGCCACGCCAATGATGCCTAATCAACCACAAGCATAATGAACGATACACAGAAAAATAAATTAGAAAGATTTATGATGGACACAGTTATGTCCGATTCTGTGTATGAGGTTATAAGAGACTCGTTCTTAAGAAATCGTGGACAGCGTGATTTACAGATTTTAGCTGCTGAAAGAATAGCTATTGACCTATTAAATGATGCATGGAAGGAATTAACAAAATTTAGAAGTGAAAAAGAGCAACAAGTCAACGAAATTAAACAAGTTGGCTTGTAGTTTATTATTAGTGGTGATATAATTTTAACAATATGAAAAATATAGCAGTCTCAATATCAGTATTAGCAATAGTAATAGCGGGGGTTTTGATTTTTAGAAAAGATAATTCTTCATTAAGTCTTGGAAGTATACAAGACGGACAGGCATATACATCCACGTCAACAGCTTCTAATTGGGGTACAGCAACAAATAGAGTGTTGAAGGTAGGCTACGGAACTCTTGGTTCTGTTGTTATAACGGCAGCAACTGGTGGAGGAGTATTTGAATTAAGAAATGCAACTTCTACAATTGATCCAGCATCAACAACACTTGCAACGTTTACTGCGGGTGCTATTGGCGGTACATATACGTTTGATGTAGCATTTGATAGAGGTCTAGCAGTGATTACAACGGCAGGTTTGCAGGCAAGTACTACAATCACATTTCGTTAATTCTTTGTTCCTTTTTGTGGCTTAGAATATAATTATTAAAATAATAGACAAAAAAATGAGTTTAATGAATGAAGCAAAAATGCCAAGTCTCAAGGATAAAATCCGTGAACAGGCAGATGTCAAGAATGAGGTTGAAACAGAGGTCGAGGATAGTGAGGTAGAAGTGAAAGTTAAAAAAGGTCGTAGATTAAATAAATAATAAAATATAATGAAAAATACAATATTAGGTTTCGTAGCAGTAGTAGCAACAGTTGTTGGAGTAGCTTATGTAACAAATACATCAGTAAACGTCACAACTCCAGCCCCAGTAGTAAATGTAGAGCCTTCAAAGGTTGTTGTGCAGTCACCAAGTGTGAATGTGCCAGCCCCAGTGGTAAATGTTCCAAGACAAACATCATTTGGTGCAGTATCTTCACAGGAATTACCACAGCCATATTTGGTTATTGGTGGAACAGAATTGGCAACAGCAAGACAGGGAGTATTAACACAGGCTTCATCAACACTTTGTGCTTTGAAGTCTCCAGCAGCAACATCGACACTTATATTTGCAGCAATCAATGTCAGATATGCGACAACAACACTTGTTGGAGTACAACTTTCAAATTCAACGACACCATTTGCATCATCGTCAAATACACTTGGATATGATAAGGTGTTAGCCGCAGGTGCAAGATTGATAGTTGCATCAACAACACAGGCATACGTTAACACAGTGTTCCTTCCAAATACTTATGTTGTAGCAAGAATGGATAACGTGGGTGGATCTACAACAGCAGCACCGGCAGGTTCATGTGAGGCAATGTGGTTGGTTGCTAAATAAATCGTTAAATAGTTTATGGTTTGGGTTGTCACTCCCGCTATCAAAAGTGAATGGCGTTTATGATTAATCGTTTAATAAATCAAACAAAAATCTTATGACAGATACAAGTCAAGAAGTAGTCGTTGATACTACAAACAACGAAGGAGAAGGCGAGAACAACAGTTCAGAAGTTGAGACAGTTGCAGTTCCTAAAGCGGACTATGACAAGCTCAATCAGACTCTAGGTTCTCTAAAGCGTGAACTTAAAGACCTTAAAAAGGCCAAAGAAGATGCGCCAGAAACTTCTAAAACAAATGCCAAGCCAGATGAAAGTCGTCTATTAGATCGGATTGAAAAGATGACATTGCGACAAGCAAGCATTTCTCACCCCGATGACATAGAGCTTGCAAAGACAACTGCAAAGAAATGGAATATGGACTTAGAAGATGTTATCGCAGATTCTGATTTCAAACTAAAACTTGAACGTCAGCAAACTGAAAGAGACAATCTTGTAGCTACATCTAAAATAAAGGGTGGCGCAGGTACTTCTCAAGCAAAAAATACTCCAGAATATTGGATTGCTAAAGGTGTTCCACCTACAGCAGACGATGTTCCAGACAGAAAGACTAGAGCTACAATAGCTAGAGCCATGATGTCAAACCAGAAGTCTGGTAAAAAGTTCTATAACGATTAAAGACATTTCATTTGGTATTATCAAAAATAATACTTAAATTAAATGGCAGTAGCAAATACAATAACGTACGCAACAATGTACGAAGATGTTTTGCAGGATAGACTAGATCATCCTCAAACATGGAAAGAAATGTGCGATGTAACTATTACAGATACACGCGTTATCTCTACTTCATACATGGCAACTACTCCTTCAGTACAAACTGTAACTCGTGGAACAGGTCACGCTTTGCAGGTATTTGGAGAAGTAGCAGAATCATTAACAATTTCAACTGGTAGAGATTTGGGAGTCTATGTAGACTGGGCTGATTTGGCACAGTCAGACTGGACAAAGCCAGCAGAATTGTTTGATAGAATCGGTGCATTACTAAACGAGTACATTGAAACAGCTTATCTAGCAACATACGCTACAAGTACAGATTTTGATAATGCTTCTATTGGTGGAAGCGCTGGAAACATAACAGTTTCTGCATCTAACATTGATGATATTATTAGAGGTGTTAAGCGTGAGATTCGTGAGGCAAATGGACAGGCAAAGATGAACCAATTTGGTGTAGGAATTGTATGGCGTGCATCAGACTTTGAAATTCTTGAAGCCTTTGTACAAGCCAACGGTTTCACAACAGCCGATCAAGCACTAAAGAATGGCACAGTCGAAGGATTGCGTTACCTTGGTGTTGATCACTATTGGTCAAATGACCATACAGCAGGTCACGTTGTCGGAGGTGTTAAGAAAATCACAAGACTTGGTATTCTTAGAGGTACTTATGGCCGTGCTCACACAATAGACTTCCCAGCAGCAGACAGTAACATGTTCTTCTCTGGTAGAGCTTTCTATTCTCGTGTAGATATCGGTACTTTGGTTCCAACAGGACTAGCATCTTTGGTTTTTGATATCAACGTAGCTTAGTTTGTTTCCTAAGCCCTTTTACGAGGGCTTGGATAAACAAATTAAATAAAATGCAATTTTCACAAACAAAATATGGAATAGTACAAAGAGCAAGAAAACGTGCAAGAGTTGATGCTACTCAATGGCCAACTGAAAATATTGCTAACTCATGTAACGATTGGCTTGATTTCATAGTTATGGCTGGAGTTGGACTTGATAAGGACTTTGCTTTTGATGATACTAACCATACTAAATTGCCAGAAGGTACAACACCTCTTGTATCTGGGCAAGCAGACTATTCATTTCTTACTGATGAACAAAATAATTCTATAATCACGCTTACAGGAGTTTCGTTACTTGATGCAAATAATAAAGAAACACCTTTAGAATTAGTTGATAAAAATGACGCTAGTTTTAATTTATATAACTTTGGTAAAGATTCTGGATTGCCAACACAATATGACAAAATTGCAGATAATATAGTTAGGCTAAATTATAAACCAACAGCACAGAATGTTATAGACTATGATCTAAAATACTATTTCCAGCGTACTGGATCATATTTTGTTGATACAGATACTATAAAATCACCCGGTGTATCACCTTTACTGCATAAAGGTTTTTGGGTAAATGCTGCGTACGATATAGCCGATACACTTGGTCTACCAAATCTTGCTTCTATTTCAAGGGAAAGAGATATTGAAATCCAGAAGGTTAAAACATACTTTAGTTTGAGGAATAATGATAATCCTAAGCCAAAGATGACAATGAGTAAGATACTCTATATATAAAATGCCAATAACTAATACTTCAAAGCCAAGTTCATCAATAACCAATCTAAGTAAAATTAGTATTGGGGAGACATGGGGAAGTATTGACACTACTTGGGCAACTGAAACAAGGACATGGCTAGAAGTATCGCAATTGATTGCAAACACGGCTAAAGTAACTTCATCTATTACTAATATAAACAAATCATAAAATGGCTACAATTACTACAATACAGGCATCAGATTTAATTACAAACAGCAGAACTGATATAAATAACAATTTTGCTAACTTAAATTCGGATAAACTTGAAACTTCTGTTATTGATACTGATACAACTTTGGCAGCCAATAGTGATAGTAAAGTACCTTCTCAAAAGGCTATTAAGGCCTATGCAGACGCATTTGCAAGTCCTATAAATACTGTTTATCCTGTTGGTTCAATATACATGTCAACTGTGGCAACTAACCCCGGAACGTTGTTTGGTGTTGGAACATGGACTGCATGGGGTGCTGGACGTGTTCCACTTGGTATTGGAACTGGAACAGTAGTGGCAACCTTTGCTTCTCGTGCTTCAAATGTAATTACGGTTACAGGTCTTTCTAATAAGGCAAATAATGAGTTTCAAACTGGTCAAGCAATTGTTTACCATACTTCCGGTTCTGTCATTACTGGTTTAACAAATGATGCTACATATTACATTGTAAGAACTGGTAACTTGACATTTTCTCTCGCTGCTTCTTTGGCCAATGCTCAAAATGGTTCAGTTATTTCACTTTCATCTGATGGATCTGGTACTCAAACATTTACATTAACGTTGACAGCACGAGCTAGTGGAGAAACTGGTGGAGAAGAAAATCATGCAATGAGTTCATCGGAACTATTGGCTCACACACACGGGACTGTAATTCGTTCCGATGGGTCTTCTCAAATTAGTGACACTGGTTCAAACAATAGTGCTGGAAGTACCGATTCTACTGGAGGAAACGCCGCAATGAATAACATGCCACCGTTTATAACGTGCTATATGTGGTTACGAACAGCATAAAACTATGGCCAAACCTTTAACAATAAAAATTTCAGATTAAAATTATATAATATATATATGCCAACTGGAATATACAAAAGAACGCCCAAAATGTTAGAACAATTAAGAAACGCTGGTAAATTAAGTACTCGTGGGCTTGGTCATTCCCAAAAAAATAAAAATTCACTTTTGAATTTAAAGAATGGAGTTAAATTCAAGAAAGGCATGGTGCCTTGGAATAAAGGTAAAAAAATACCTTTAATGTCTGGTGATAAACATTTTGCATGGAAGGGTGGAACATATGAT
>CAZKGG010000019.1:0-8770 GCA_964552385.1 uncultured Candidatus Saccharibacteria bacterium | reverse complement strand
CAAACCCTCACCAACTCTGGTGGTACTGCTCCAACCGGTATGGTCACAATCAACAAAACAAACGCAAGTGACACTGTCACACTCGCATCCAACTACACATTCACAAACGGTCTCGTAGTTACCAAAGGAGTATTCTCACAAGGAGCAAGTTACAACTACACTACAGCATCAACAACATACATAGGTGCAAGTGGTACATGGTCTAACGTAGGTACAGGAGACATTGTATTGGGTGGTAATGTCACAAATGTAGGAGTAATCACACTCAACTCAAACAATGGTTCACAATGTACTGATGGAACAAACGATATAGCTATCACATCATCTGTAGGAGCAACACAGAGAACATGGTCAGGAGCAGGAACATTTACACTCTACAACCTCGCTGTTACAGACATGCTCGGTGCTCTAACAACTTACAACTCTACGATGACGAATTCGAACTGGAGTAATGGAGCTTCTTGTTCAAATGTTGTATATAGTGCAGGAAGTGGAGGTATTGATGGAGGCAGTGGAGGGGGGACCTTAGTAACTGGTGGAGGTCAGAGTGGTTCTTCTATTCCATCTGATTTGACAGAGGGAGGTGCAATCACTTCTACAAACACAGCATGTAATGTGGGAGAAACTGATGTAAATGCATTCGATAACTCTACCGCGAGCAAATGGTGTGTTTCTGGTATTCCGTCTGTTGGAACTCCAATATCTATAGTTTATGATTTCTCTGGTTCAAATTCATATATTGTAGATAGATACTCTATAAGTGCAGCAAATGATACTCCAGCAAGAGACCCAAAGGATTGGACATTTCAAGGTTGTAATGGCACTTGTACTGCAGCTTCTGACACTGGTTGGGTAACTTTAGATACAAGAACAAATCAGTTCTCAGGTGTGGCAAGATTTGAAGCGGTGACTTTTAACTTCTCAAACCTATTGCAATACCTACAGTATCGATTAAGAATAACTGCTAATAATGGAGACGGTGCGAATTTCCAAATATCCGAACTCCAGATGTTCCAAACTCTAAGTGGTTCAGGTGGAGGATCTTCACAAGGTGGTGGTTCTCCAGGTGCTGGAGGTGGAGCACCTGCTCCGTAAAATTGTATAGAGAAAACCGCGCCAATTACGACGCGGTTTTCATTTGTATTATGTCTATAAGCCGAATTCTGTATCTCACACCAAATTGGTGGGGGACGGTAGATATTTATCTGTCATTCACATTGCTGTGATGATCAAGCGGCACTCCACTTGAGTGGCACGGCCTTGCATTGGGGTAAGGATTTTGCCGTTTCACTTCTATATCTCTATAGAATTATCCCTACAGGATCTGTACACCTTTCGCATTTTGATTACAAAACGCTCAAGGTCTTGCGAAGTGATAATATCACTTCTCACCCGAAGGAACCCTTTGGCTTTTCGCCTTTGGCGTCACTGCTCGCACCTCTTGAATTGCTTCAGGCGGGCGTTACCCGCTACCTTTTACCAACCAAATGGCTCAATGTTCGGACTTTCCTCCCTCTCTTGCGAGAGAGCATCTACCCGACATAATAAGGCAATTATAACATAAAAATATGAAATATCAAATGTGTAAAGAAGAGTTTCATAAAGTTATTATTTTATATAATGAGATAGATGTTTTCTTTTTCACAAAGATTTTTTATACTTTTTATTTTCTCTTTTTTTATGCACTGACTTTTGTGTAGACTATCACAAAACCCATTGTTAGTAATGGTCTCACCGGATATTGTTATAAACAACGCTCAAAATGTAATTCTTGGTCCAAGAAAAAAAGTGGGAGTAGGTCCACGAGCACTGATATTATTTTCAAAGGATTCAAGTCTGGGGGATACAAGAGAAGTGTGGTTTGTTATGAATGGAAATCTTTATCAAATAACTACATACAAACGATTGGATACCATGATAGGCAAAATCTTATCAACTTTGGTTTTTAACTAAAATCCTATCAACATTCAATTAGCGATTTGTTTGAAGTCATCTGTCTATTTCTATATAATATAGAAACAATTTTATTAGTAAAAATGATTATAATTTCAATACAAAAATAAACATATGGAAGAATATCAAAATAATCCAGAGATTGCCCCGATTGCTTCTGAGTCTGCATCAAATAAAGTAGAGAAGAATAAACAATCAATGTTTGATAAATTATCTTTTATCCTGTTGTTGGGAGTTACGGCATTATCTACAGTTTTCTTTGTTCCGGTTTCTTTTATTTCCACACAGTTTGGTACAAGTTTATTATTTGCCTTTGGAGTTATTGTTTCAATCTTAATTTATTTAATTTCAGGACTTTCAAAAAGTTCGCTTGAGTTGCCAAACCCAAGTAAATACATAGTAGGATTTAGTGCCGTCGTCCCTTTGGTGTATATTCTATCTGGTATCTATCTTGGATTTTCAAGAATGTCTATCTTTGGATATACGTTTGATATAAACACGGTTGGATTCATAGTTCTAGCCTTTGTTTATATGTTTCTTGTTTCTCTTATATTTAGAACAAAAGAGAGGGTATTCTATGCCTATTTTGCTTTCGTGCTATCCTCTCTGGTATTTTCTTTGTGGTTAATTGCTAGAGTTTTTTGGGGATCAAAGTTTTTGTCATTTGGTTTGTTCAACGATGTTACATCTACGGTTCTCGGAACATGGAACAACGTTGGAATATTCTTTGGTATCTGTGCAATTTTGTCACTCCTTACTCATGAAATGTTGAATGTAAGTAAAATAGTAAAAGCTGTTATAACAGTTGCATTGGCTTTGTCACTATTCTTCTTGGCCTTGGTAAACTTCTCAATTATTTGGATTATTCTAGGTATATGTTCATTTTTGTTCATACTTTATAGTATGTTCAATGTTGAAGCGGGAAGTGTAGAAAGTTCTAGTTTTGTTTCAAAATTAAAGAGAGTGCGAATATACCCAGTAATAGTTCTAGTTGTTTCAGTCCTGTTTGTGGTTCAAGGATCAACTTTGGGAACTTATCTTGCAAATAAATTAAAAGTTACAAACGTTGAGGTTAGACCATCATTTTCTGTAACAATGGATATTGCTAGAAATACGATTAAAGAAAAACCATTATTTGGTTCTGGACCAAACACTTTTATAAATCAATGGTTGGTTTATAAGCCAAGTGATATTATAACCACAATATTCTGGAATACAGATTTCAACAATGGCATTGGGTTACTTCCAACTTTTGCAGTTACAACCGGACTAATAGGGATACTGTCTTGGTTGCTATTCTTAGGTTTCTACTTGTATCTTGGTGTGAAATCTATATTTTCTAGGTTTGATGATAAGTTTATAAAATATATTTTAACTTCATCATTCTTTGCTTCACTATATTTATGGATAATGACATTTGTTTATGTTCCTAGTACGGTGATATTTATTTTGACATTCTTCTTTACAGGTCTATTTTTCTCATCTGTATATGCAGCTGGGATAATACCAGTTGTTACTAGAAAGTTTACTGCTAATCCAAGAACAGGTTTTTTATCGTCGCTAGTTATGGTTGCATTTATGGTTGGGGGACTGGCTCTAGGATATGGATTGATGCAGAATTCAAAGTCCCTATGGTATTTCCAGAAAAGTTCATATGCTTTAAATAACTCAAAGGATTCAAAAACTTCAGAGGAGTATATGAAGAAGGCTATCGAAGCAGTTCCGATGGATGTTTATTACAGAGCATTATCTGAGATTGAATTGTACAAACTAAATGAAGTTCTATCTCAAGACACAAAGAAAGTAAAAGCAGAAGATATTCAGAAACAATTTAGTGAGATATTTAACGCTGCTGTTGTGGCAGGTATCAGTTCAACAAAAGCTGATCCATCTAACTATTTAAACTGGGTTTCATTGGGAAGGGTATACGAGGCAGTGTCTATCCCTCAGTTAAACGTTCAGGGGGCATATGAAAATGCTGGCATAGCATATCAAGAAGCTCTAAAGCGAAATCCAAAGAATCCAGCTATACTAATGCTTTTCGCTAGACTTGCTGTAAATCATAATGATTTAAAAACTGCTGAATCATTTGCGATACAAGCAATTCAGGCAAAGAATAATTATCTAGATGCATACTTCTTATTATCACAAATAGAAGTTGCAACTCAGAATATTCAAGGAGCAATACAGTCAGTTACAGCTGCATCAGTTATAGATCCAACAAACCCTGCAATATTCTTCCAGTTAGGTTTGCTTAAGTACAATGCAGGGGATTTTACAGGAGCAATACAAGCACTAGAAAAAGCTACGACAATGACGCCAGACTATGCTAACGCTAAATACTTCCTAGGTCTCGCATATGAAATCACTAAGCAACATGATAAGGCGATAGTGCAGTTCCAGGATTTGGCAAAAACAAATCCAGACAGTAACGAAGTAAAAGTTATATTAGAAAATCTATTGGCAGGCAAGCCTATATTTACTACACCTGAAGAGGCGAAACCTGAAAAGGCTAAGTCACTCCCAGTAAAGGAAAAAATTAATTAACATCCATATCTGGCCAATCTCACCACAAGAGTACTTCTTGTTTTATAAATAAAACAAAGTCGCTAAAGTCTAAAATAAAAACCGTTTCCGTGAATGTACTAAATGTACACCTCCGGATCCGGTTTTTATTTTATACGCGACCTTGTCTCAGATCTGAATGTTAAGTTTTAGATTGTTACTTGGCGGAGAAGAGAAAATCTGCCATAATATGGCTAATGGTAAAGAGATTTTTGAACTTCCTAAACCGCGAGATAGTCGGTTTGCATCAAGCTGCTTATCTTCTTGGTTTTTTTGCTATTTGTTCTCAGGTGTTAGCTTTGGTTCGAGACAGAATATTGGCTGCACAGTTTGGTGCAAGTAATACATTGGATTTGTATTACTCTGCATTTCGAATACCAGACATTTTGTTTGTCACGGTTGCTTCTATGGTTTCTGTTTCTGTTCTTATACCTTTTTTGATTGAAAGATTTGAGAAGAGCGAAGAATCTGCAAAAGAGTTTATTGATACAGTATTTTCTTTCTTTTTCTGTTTTATGTTGGTGGCTGGAGTTATTGCTTATGTAACAGCTCCTTACTTTATGAAATTGCTTTTCCCTCTGTTTGCTCAAAAAACAGAAAGTTTTGTTGAGTTGGTAAAGTTAACAAGAATACTACTTTTGTCTCCAGTTTTTCTTGGTTTTTCAAATCTACTTGCAAGTATCACACAAATAAATAGAAGATTTTTTATCTATGCTATTTCACCTGTAGTTTATAATCTTGGAATAATATTTGGAATTGTTTTTCTTTATCCAATTTTTGGATTGTCGGGATTGGGGATGGGGGTAGCTGTTGGAGCATTTTTGCATTTTGCCATTCAGATACCATTTATATCTTCACAAAAGATGTTGCCAACTTTTCGTTTTCCAATAAAGTTTAGCTTTATAAAAAATATTATATTTACCTCACTACCTAGAACTATAACTGTATCTTCAAACGAGCTCGCTGAATTGTTTTTGATATCATTTGCATCTTTTTTTACAGTTGGTTCAATATCTGTATTTAACTTTTCATTCAATCTACAATCAGTCCCGTTTAGTATTATTGGAGTTTCGTACTCACTAGCTGCATTTCCAACATTAACAAAGCTTTTTTCAAATGGTAATAAAGATGAGTTTGTTGAACAGATGATAAATTCGTCTAGGCATATTATTTTTTGGTCTATTCCGATATCAGTTCTGTTTATTGTTTTGAGAGCCCAGATAGTTCGTACAGCTCTGGGGGCGGGGAGATTTAATTGGGACGATACTCGTCTTACTGCTGCTGCTCTAGCTCTTTTTACTATTTCTCTTGTAGCACAAAATCTAGTAGCACTTTTTGTTCGATCATATTATTCACAAGGAAAAACAAAAACTCCTTTAGTAATGAATATGATATCAGCACTTATTATCGTCCTAGGTAGCTATGGATTGGTCCATATTTTTGATAACAATTTGTTCTTCAAAAACTTTGTGGAGTCTATCCTGAAGGTTCAAGGTCTAGCAGGTACAGCAGTTTTGATGCTGCCCCTAGGGTATTCCATTGGAGTTGTATTTAATCTGGTTGTTCATTGGTGGGGATTTGGTTGGCATTTTCCAACATATTCAAAACCAGTAAAGAAAACACTGTTTCAGGTTGTAGGTGCTTCTACTATTATGGGTTATGTTACTTATAATTTTCTACCTGTATTCGATAGGGTATTTGATGTGAATACTCTAATTGGAATATTCTCACAAGGATTTTTTGCGGGTATTGTTGGTATAGGTTCTGCAGTTCTAGTTTTGTATTTATTGGGGAGTAGAGAACTTATAGAAGTGTGGTCAACGCTTCATAAAAAGATTTGGAAAGCGAAGATCATTGCTCCAGACGCCGAACTCTAGCAGAAGCTCCAAATTTTGCGAACTCCTTTGTTGAACTTCAGTAAAATAATTTTCACCGTACTAGCTATACGGCTCAAATTATTTTACTGGTTCGCCTCGGATTTCATCAAAATTTTGAGCTTCTGTTTTTTTCATAAAGTTTTAGTATTTTGCTTTTTATGCTTTAATAGTGTGGCATGGAAAACATAAGGAATTTCTCAATCATAGCCCATATAGACCACGGAAAATCGACTTTAGCAGATAGAATGCTCGAGATAACTGGCACTATAGAAAAGCGTAAAATGCAGGATCAGGTACTAGATTCTATGGAACTTGAACGTGAGAGGGGTATAACCATAAAGATGCAACCTGTAAGGATGAAATATAAGTTTGAGGGTAAAGACTATATATTAAACTTAATCGATACGCCGGGTCATATAGATTTCTCGTATGAAGTTTCTAGAGCCTTAAAGGCTGTTGAGGGTTCTATACTTCTAGTTGATGCAACACAGGGTGTTCAAGCACAAACATTAACTACACTTGGTATGGCCAGAGAATCTGGACTCAAGATTATCCCAGTTTTATCAAAGGTTGATTCACCGCTAGCTCGTGTTGAAGAGATAAAGGCAGAAGTAGTTAAACTGCTTGATTGTTCACCAGACGAAATTCTTGAAACATCTGGACGAACAGGAGAGGGTGTTGAAAATCTACTGAAGGAAGTTATTAAAAAAATCCCAGCTCCACAACCAATAGAAGGTAATACATTTAGATCGCTAATTTTTGATTTCAAATATTCAACTCACAAAGGGGTTATAGTTTTTATTCGTGTAATGTCTGGTTCTGTATCTAGAAATAACCAGCTCATTTTTAAAGTTGCAAAAGAGACATTTAACTCTATTGAAGTTGGAATATTTTCTCCCGATGAAGTTCCATCCGACACGCTATCTGCTGGGGAGATAGGATATATAGTAACAGGAATAAAGGAGCCGGGTATTGCATCTGTAGGAGACACTGTGGCATCACTAAATGATACAAACCCACCACTACATGGATACATGTTACCTCGTCCTGTAGTATGGGCATCAATATATCCAGAAAGTCAGGATGATTTTACTACACTAAAACAATCACTTGGAAAACTAAAACTTTCTGACTCATCTTTTACTTTTGAGGAGGAATCTTCAGGGGCTTTGGGAAGAGGTTTCCGATGTGGATTTTTGGGAATGCTTCACCTCGAAATAATTACTGAGAGACTACATAGAGAGTTTAATCTAGATTTGGTTGTAACTATGCCAACTATTACTTATGAGGTTACATACAAAAGTGGACCTAAAATGGGTAAGACAGAAATAATATATTCACCAGCATATTTTCCTGATGAGGGTCTGTTGAACAATATCCGTGAGCCATGGGTAAACTGTACAATCATTACTCCATCTAGGTTTCTGCCAAACCTTATGCCACTTTTCTATGAGCACGAGGCAGAACTCCAAGATTCTGAAAACTTTGGAGGGGATAGAACACGGCTAGTTATGAAAATGCCACTTCGAGAGTTAATGCGAAACTTTTTTGATAAGCTAAAAAGTGCTTCTAGTGGGTTTGCGTCAATGTCTTATGAGATAGAAGGAATGCGTGATGCAAATGTTGTGCGTATGGATATACTGGTAGCAGATGAAGTAATCCCTGCATTTTCAAAAGTTATATCAAGACGAATAGTCGAAGAGGAGGCGAAATCGTCTGTTGAGAAACTACATAAAATACTTCCACGACAAATGTTTGTTATGAAAGTTCAGGCAAAAGCTCTGGGAAGAATAATTTCTTCAGAAACCGTAAAAGCGTTCAGTAAGGATGTGACTCAACATATGTACGGAGGAGACATCACTCGAAAAATGAAACTCCGAGAAAAGCAAAAGAAGGGAAAGAAAAAGATGAAGGAGAGGGGGATGGGAACAGTCGACATACCGCACGATGTTTTCCTCAAAATGATGCGTAGCTAAAACTCCCAAATTTGGCGATCTACTAGTTAAAAATTCAAAAATTCTCGTCGCAGTACTACTTGTACAGCTTCTCGCATTTTTGAATTTTTAACGTCGCATCTCATCCAAATTATGAAAGTTTTAGTAGTTAGCTTGAATTATTGCTGGTTTTAAAAACTTTATATAACAGGAAACGGCCGAAACAGTTTCCTGCCTGGCCGTTGTTACGTGCGGTTTCTTTATGTGGTTGTGATAAACAATACAGTGCTTACCATCTCGAAGACTTTTTCGATTGAGGTGTTCTCTGAAAGTCCCGGAAAGGTGTGGAGGCTAATACTCTCCAATTCTTCATGGGAATTTCTAAAGGCGTACCCAATCTCTTTGTTTGTAATCGGTTCTGGTGTCATTACAAGCGCCAGT
>CAZKGG010000018.1:0-8790 GCA_964552385.1 uncultured Candidatus Saccharibacteria bacterium | reverse complement strand
AAAAGATCTAAACTCTGAAGACAATGTGGCGAATGCCATGATGACAAAGATAGACAACCGTCTAACAAAGGCGATAAATAAACTTGTTTTTTATGATATTGCTCTTTCAAAAATACCTTTGAAAAAACAGAAAATTTTCCTAAAGGATAAAAGTCTAAAGCCGTATTCGTATATGCTCAAAAAAGTTTTTGAGAGTTCAAAACACATTTTGTCCGAAAAAGAAGAGCAGTTGGTGAGTCTATTGTCTCAAACAAGTTTCAGTATGTGGGTGGATGGCCAGGAAAAACTTTTGGCAGGACAGACAGTGGAACATGGTGGTGAGAATATACCTCTACCAAAAGCAATGTCTATTTTGTCTGATTTGCCACGTGATGATAGGAGAGTGTTGGCAAAAAAAATAAATGAAGTCCTAAAATCTGTTAGTCATTTTGCAGAGGCAGAAATAAATGCCGTTTATAATTTTAAAAAAGTTATGGACGATAGGCGTGGTTTCAAGGAGCCATATGATGCGACTTTTTTGAGTTATGAAAATGATCCAAAAACAGTAAAACTTTTGGTGGATGTTGTGACAAAGGGTTTTTCTGTTAGTAAAAGGTTCTATAAACTTCACGCTAAAATACTAAAGGAACAAAAACTTTCATATGAAGATAGAGGTGTAAAAATAGGTGAGATAAAAAAGAAGTTTGATTTTGAGACCGCGGTTTCTTTGGTCGGTAATGTTTTTGAAAGGGTTGGTCCAAGATATAAAAATATTTTTGATAATATTTTGAATAATGGACAGGTAGATGTTTATCCTAAAAAAGGCAAAACTGGTGGCGCATATTGTTCAGGAGGCTATGATGTACCGACTTTTGTTTTATTAAATCAAACAGATGATCTGAGGTCTCTAGAGACTTTGGCGCATGAAATGGGTCACGCTGTTCATACAGAGCTTTCAAAATCTCAACCTATTATATATCAGGATTACTCTACATCTACAGCAGAAGTGGCAAGTACGTTTTTTGAACAAGTCGTTATCTCAGAGATAGAAGATCAGTTTACTGACGAGGAAAAAGTCATATTACTTCATAATAAAATAATGGGTGATGTTTCTACTATATTTAGACAGATAGCTTGTTTTAACTTTGAGTTAGAACTACATAAACGTATTCGTGCAGAGGGACAACTTTCAAAAGAAGAAATGGCAAAGCTATTAAGAAAACATATGGAAGCGTATCTGGGAGAAGCTTTTGAACTTACGGATGATGACGGATATTTCTTTGTTACATGGTCTCACATTAGAAGATTCTTTTATGTTTACTCATATGCATATGGACAGATAATCAGTCGTGCTTTGTTCGAAAACTGGAAGAAAGACAAAACATATGCAGGCAAGATAGAGCAGTTTTTGTCACTCGGTGGGTCTATGTCACCAGAAGACATATTTAAAAAAGTAGGAATCAATGTAAAAGATCCAAAGTTTTTTGAGTCAGGCCTACGAAGTATCGAAAAAGATATTGAAAGACTGGAAAAACTAACGAAATAACTAAAGTTTTTGTAAACTAAAAAAGAACCTACTTTCAACCGCCCTGCGATTGATTTCAGTTCTTATTGAACACCTCCTTTATGTAAACAATGAACGGTATGTAGGCTCGGAGTGTCATCGCGACAGCGCGCGGGGCGACTTCGGCCAAGGATGAGAGGACGCGATAGTTCACCGCGAAGTGAATCTTCTTCCTTCGCTGGAACATACCACGAACGGACACCCGTGCAACTTCAGTGGCGGTGAGCCACGGAAACGCTCGGTAGATAGGTGCAGAGCACTTGAGCGCATGCACCATAGGTGTGTCAACGACTGGTGGGAACACCACCGAGACACTGACACCCGCCTTTTTCAGGCGCGGACGCCACTCTTCAGCGATGTTCCACACCGCTCGCTTTGACCTGCCGTAGACCTTTGAGATCCCCGGCAGTTCAGTGAAGGCCGAGAGAGATGACAGCACCATGACACTAGCGCCAGGGGAGAGAATGTTTTCGCATGTGCGCAGAACATTCTCTGTACCCACAACGTTAGTCCTGTAGCAGTACTCTTCCTCTTCTGCCGTGACGTGTTCCTCGATGGTAACGCCGGCCGAGTGGATGAGCACCTGTATGCTTCCGTCTCCGCCGAGCGACAGGCTCGCCAGCCTGATTCTGTGTTTGAGAGTTTCTGAGTCCTCAGCGACGTCGTGTGCTATGATTACCACACTAGCGCCGCGCTGTTCTAGCTCAGCCTTGGCTTTCAGTAGCCCTTCTTCTTTTCTAGCAAGAAGGATCAGAGCGTACTTTGAGAGCTCTGAAGCTACAGCGAAACCAATCCCGCTCGAACCGCCCGTGATCAGGGCAACTTTCTTCACTTCAGACCTCCTTCCTTCCTGTTAAGGTGCGTTCAAACCTGTATTATTATAACACATATGTCTTCTAAAAGTCAAGTATATTAGGTAATGTGCACACACATTTGGCACTTTTTAGTAGAGTTAAATAATGTGTACAAACATGCCTAAAAACATACAAGAGGAACGCCTTAGATGGGTACAGATGGTCGAGAGTGGAACCAAGCTAAAGGATGTAATCAAGATATTCCCCAATAGTGGAAGAACACTCAAAAGATGGTTAAATGAATACCGTAAAAAAGGAAGAGAAGGACTCATACCAAAATCAACTAGACCAAAAACAAACCCAAAAGAATCAAGAATTGAATTAAAAGAAAAAGTCATTGAGCTTCGAAAGAAAACTAAACTCTGTGCACTTAAGCTGAAGTGGAAATTGGCTAAAGAAGGGATACTGATCCACGAAAGAACTATCGGAAAGATATTGAAATCAGAGAATCTAGTTAGAAAATACAGAGTTAAGAAGATTAAATACAAATACATCAAGGCAGAAAGAATACCGGGTGAATTAGTTGAGATCGATGTGAAGTATGTGCCAGGGCGTATTGCAAACAAACGATATTTTCAATATACAGCTATTGATACTGCTTCTAGATGGAGATATCTCAAAGTATATGATGAATATACCTCATATCATTCAGTTTGTTTCCTAAAAGAGGTAATGGAAAAATTCAAATACAAAGTTCAAGCAATTAAAACAGATAATGGTCAGGTTTTCACAAACTATTACCTGGGGACACACAAGCGAAGTGATGTATTAGTCAAAAAACTTCATGGGCTTGATGTCTTTTGTGTAGAGCACAATATCGCCCATTACTTGATTGATCCTGGCAAACCTGCTCAAAATGGAACTGTTGAGAGGAGTCACAGGGAGGATCAGGAGAAATTCTATGATCGAAACAGATTCAAGTCATTTAAAGAGTTACAGAAAAAGATACAAATATGGAATGAATACTACAACAATCTAGAACACTGTGGTTTAAATGGGAAAACTCCCAATGAAATGCTAGAATCAGAGGTGACAAATGTGTGTACCTAGAACAATTAATAAACTAGAAATATGAATTTAGAATTACAAAAATATATATTTATTAAAATTGGAGTAAAAAAGTCTCTATGTTACAATAAAGATAAACAAAAATTTAATTTCTGGAGATGAAACGATTTAAATATTACATTCCGTTGTTTATCCAGAGCCTCTTTTTTATTTTTTTCTTACCTATTTATAAATTTTTTATTCATTTGGAAATTAAGGGTAAGGATAAACTCGATAAAGTTAAAGGTCCAATAATTATTGCATCAAATCATACTAGCGAACTTGACCCGACTGTTATTCCTTTGATTACGGCTTTTTTTTCAGAAAAACTTCCAGTTTATTCTGTTATATATCCGATCATTAGATACAAACAAGAAGATTTTGGTTGGAGAAGGTATATTTATACCGGCATGTTTTTTGAATTACTTGGAGGTTATCCATTGAAATCTGGAAGTAAAGACTATGAAAAGTCTTTGGATAATCACATACAACTGTTAAATCAAGGAAAGACAGTCTGCATTTTCCCTGAGGGTAGGTATACTACTGATGGAAAGATGAGTCCGGCCAGAGGAGGTTTGGCATATTTGGCATTTAAAACAAAAGCAGTCGTTGTTCCTATTGCAATCAATACTTTTTATGGATTATCAATCAAAGATTTTATTTTACGAAGAAAGAAAGTTGTAGTGACAGTGTTGGATCCAATAAATAGTGATGAGATTGTTGAAAATGTAAATCCAAGTGTTGAGAATTTTAGATTGGGTAGTCAAAAAGTTTTGGATAAAATTTCAGAAGTGTTATAATTTATATATGTTAGACCAAGACCCCATACAAGCTATTTTGGGAATTAAAGAAAAAGTCTACTTAACTCCAAACGAAATGGCTGATCACATGAATGTGACTTTTTTTCCATATCAAAAAAAAGCTAGCCCAGAAGTTTTGTATTTTAGAGACAAATTGGAGAAGACCTTCAATGAACTTAAAGTAAATATAGTTCCATATGAGGAGGCATTAACGAAAATATCTTACTTAAAAGTTTTAAAAACTGTAGTAAAAATGCTTTTGAACAACGTTTTATATGGAATAAGATCTGTATTGGGTTTATCCCAAAAAAACCACTACTTCAGTTTTAATGCTATTTTGTACCTTTTTAACAATACGAAAGTTAAAAAAGGTATCTCTATCATAGTAATGGGGGAGCAGGATCCAATAGATCTACCGATGAAATATATCTTTAATTTTAAAGATAATTCGGTCATTACTATATTAGATTTTCCCGAAAATATAAGCGAAAAGAGTACTTTTCATCAACATTTTGATACTGCATTGTCACTGTTCTCTAGGCATATGACAAATATAGTAATAGGTGTAGATAAACAAAAGTGGTTACTATATAACTTTAATGCTTCTCATCCTATATTTCCGCTAGAAAAGGATTTTAAAGAAAATGTTTTACATGCTTTGGTTCCAAAAATAGTTGCACCGATACGCCCA
Organism: uncultured Candidatus Saccharibacteria bacterium; assembly: GCA_964552385.1. GTDB lineage: Bacteria > Patescibacteriota > Minisyncoccia > Phycocordibacterales > DATDWN01 > C7867-006. Next base: position 3,855 of record CAZKGG010000018.1, on the reverse strand, counting down.
TATACTCTATCTGAGTTTGTTATTTCCAAAAATCATTTTGATATTAATTCGAATAAGTATAAACATCAGGTAGAAGACTTGGTTGATGGTGCTTTGGTTTTTAGCAAGACAGATCTCTATCCAAAAGGAAAAAAAATTGATGAGCTACCTTTTATAAATGATTTTTACCGCTGGATTGGAAAACTACATTTAGATAACAGAAACGGCATGAGTTATGGTTTTTTGGCTGAGCAGTTACCTGGAGATGTTTCTCCGTTAATAAAAGAGTCTGATTTTGCCATTATGCTTGATAAACCCATTCCACAGGAGTCTAATGTTTTTCATGATGACGAACTATATATTAAATTGAATCTTAATAACGAGAGTTTTTGGTTAAAAGTGCCTGAAGTTTGGGTGCTTAGTCAAAAATCTGGATCTGATAAAACACATGTAAATCCAAATACTGATTTAATAATGATGGGACTATCAAACGGGAAAATGATACTTGAAGCACAACACAATTCAGTTCTAGATAATGACTATAAAACTTCTTTTGATACTCAAGTAATACTGGCTCACTCAGTTGGAAATGCAATAATAGCTTCCGTGTTAAATCACATAGATCCTAATTCAGAATTTCTTAAGAATTATAAAAATGATGGTATTTCAATTGCTCATTGGCACGGTTACATTCATCCAGAGCATGTACCATCAGGATGGCATGTTCATGGTGTCGCAAATCCACATGTAGCTTGTTCATCACCGCAGTCAGCCATCTATGCTCTACAAGGTAAAATGCAGACTTTTTTTGAGTCTCTAAAAAATAGCAAAGAATACAAGGGTGATATACATATCGAGCCACATCATGGTACAAATATATGTTTTACTTCAGTTTCTGCTCTAGCTAATTTTTTGGTAAATGATCCACAAGCATCAATTCTTGGTAACTCTTATTATTATCTATATAATAAATAGTTATGGTTATTAACTTTGATTATTTTAGTATTTCGCTTTTGATTGGGGGATTCACGGCACTGTTATCAGGCCTAGTTGTTTATATTCATAACCACAAAACTACAGAAAACATAGCGTGGTTTTTATTTAATCTTTCTTCTGCAGTATGGAGTTTTGGTTATTTTGCAACCATAAATGCTCCGACCCATCAGTTTGCTTTTGTATCAGACTGGATTCTTCATTTAGCAGCTACGTTAGTTCCGCTTTTTTGTTTGCTTTCGGTTATTGCAATTACCGGGAACTATAGTAAACATAAAGTGGGTGTTGTGATTTCCTCATTGGTTGGTCTATTTTTCTTAATAAGTACTCCTACGAGTTTTTTTGTTAGAGATGTTATTCCTAAAGCTAATTTTAATTTTGTTCCAGATGCGGGGCCTCTTTACATTTATTTTACAATTTATTTTTTCTTTTTGGTGTTGTATGTGTTGTATGTTTTGGCTAATACTTATTTACAGACAAAAGATAAGGTTGAAGCGAGAAGGTTCATGTATATGTTTATTTTTACGGCAATAGGTTCAGCAGGAGGTGGAAGTGTTTTTTTTCTAACATTTAATGTTCCATTTCTACCATATCCTTTGTTGCTTTTTTCATTGTTTCCAATTATAAGCATCTACGCTATATTCAGACTACAATTATTTAACGTAAAAGTTATTACAACAGAAGCTATAGTATTTTTATTATGGATATTTATTCTAATAAGAACTCTAATTTCATCATCTACAGAAGACAGATTGGTAAATGTTTCAATGTTAGCTCTTGTTGTATTTGCTGGGGTCTTGTTGATTAGAAGTGTACTTAAAGAAGTGAGGCAACGAGAACAGATTCAGAAACTTGCTGATGATTTGAGAGAGGCTAATCAGGGTCAAGCTAGCTTGATGCATTTTATGAATCATCAGGTTAAGGGAAGACTTGGAAATATAAAAAATATATTTGCTGAACTTATGACCGATGACTATGGTGTCATGCCACCTGATTCAAAATTTTTACTTGAAAAAGGTCTGGATGAAGCAGATATAGGAGTGAATTATGTTCAGAATATTTTGAAAGGAGCTTCAGCGGAAAATGGAACATTGCCTTTTGATATGAAACCAATAAATTTTAAAACTGTAGTTTCTGATACGTTTGATAAACAAAAAATAAAAGCAGAAAAGAAAGGATTAAAGATGAGTTTAACTACTGACGAATCAGATTACTTGATGACAGGTGACGCACTTGAGCTAGGTGAAGCAATACGTAACTTGCTGGATAATTCAATAAACTATACACCAGAGGGTAGTATTGATTTAAAATTGTCTACAATCGGTAACACAATTAAGTTTCAAATTAAAGACACTGGTGTGGGTCTTTCTCCTGAAGATAAAACAAAATTATTTAAATCTGGTGGTAGAGGAGATGAATCTGTAAAGATAAATGTAAACTCTACAGGATATGGTTTAGTGTTTGTAAAAGGTGTAGTTGAAGCTCATAAAGGTAAGGTAAGAGCAGAATCTGAGGGGCGTGGTAAAGGTTCAACATTTATAGTAGAGTTGCCAAAAAAGTAAAATGGCACAAGAACAAGTTTGGGATAGGGAATATAGAAATTCTAAATTTCTAACAAAAGAAAATAAACCACAGAGTGATGTGGTGCGTTTTGTGCAATTTTTAAAAAAAGAAGAGAAAGTAGTTCTAGAAGGTTTAAGTGTCATTGACTTGGGTTCCGGAGCTGGAAGAAATGGTTTTTATTTTGCTGAAATGGGAAATGCTGTTACTGGTTTAGAAATATCAAAGACTGCAGTAAGTATTGCAGACAAGTATGCAAAAGATGCTGGTTTAAATATTAAATACGTAAAGCAGAGTATTGGTGAAAAATTTCCATGTGAAGATGAATCAATAGATATTGCCCTTGATATTACATCGTCTAATTCTCTATCTGAATCAGAGAGAGAAATATTTTTATCTGAAACAAATCGTGTTTTAAAAAATGGTGGGTATTTTTTTACTAAAGCTCTATGTAAAGAAGGGGATGAGAATGCAAAATTTTTAATAAAGAATTATCCTGGAAAAGAAAAGGATACATATATAATGCCAGAGGTCGGTGTTACTGAAAGAGTGTGGACTAAAGAAGATTTTATATCTGTATACGAGAAATACTTCAAAATAATACACATAGAAAAGAAAACTAGTTACTCAAAGATAAATAACCGATCATATAAAAGAAATTTCTGGATAGTTTATATGAAAAAATAAGCATTGACTAGCATAGTTAATAATGTTAATTTCAAACTAGAGCTTCGGCGTTAGTTGTACCTTAAAACAAGGAGTGTGTGATGGGTCAAACGGTTTTATCTGGCATTCGTGCTACTGGCAGACTACACTTCGGTAATTTCTTAGGTGCTGTTCAGAATTTTGTGAAGTTTCAACAACAAGAAAATACATGTCTGTATTTTATTGCAGATTGGCATACACTGACTACTCTGGAAAATCCAGAAGAACTCAGAAATAATCTGATGGAAATTGCGAAAGATTACATTGCTGCTGGACTCGATCCAGAGCAGTCAATTATTTATGCTCAGTCAAGTGTGCCAGAAATTTCAGAACTCGCGCTTTATTTGGGCATGATTCAGCAAATGGGTGAGTTGCAAAGAATTCCAACATTTAAAGATCTTGTTAGGAAGAATCCTGACAATGTGAATCTTGGACTTTTGTCTTATCCGGTTCTGATGGCGGCTGATATTCTTGGTCCAAAAGCTACTTTGGTGCCAGTTGGTGAAGATCAAGTACCAAATGTTGAACTTGCGCGTTCAATCGCGCGATCATTCAACAGTCGCTTCGGACAAACATTTGTTGTCCCAGAAATGATGCAACAAATGATTCGTGTACCTG
>CAZKGG010000017.1:0-8855 GCA_964552385.1 uncultured Candidatus Saccharibacteria bacterium | reverse complement strand
GATATTGTAGAAAAATTGAAACAACTTTCTTATTTGCAGTATGGAGGAGATAGGGAAGAAATAGAAGCAGAGATAGCTCGGAAATATAAAAAGTAGAATTGAAAAAGGGCGATCGCTCAGCGCGTCGCCCTTTGTCGGCTGTTGGCAACTAGTCGTTGCCGTACGCAGCCGATTTGCCGTCCCGAATAGGAGTTTCCTCCTTCTTCGGTTGGTTAGCCTTGAGCGCTGCCTTGGCCTTACGGGCCGCAGCGCCCCTACGTCCCATCCGTCGAAGTGCCTCGTAGTTGCGGGTAAGCATAGCTTTCCTGACGTGATCCGGGATCGGCATTCTGCCTCCTCCTCGATGGTTAACTAAAAATAATTATACTACAGATATTTGCTAAATGTCAATGGTTATCCACATATAATAAAAGAGCTGGTGATTTAAACCAGCTCATATATTTATCCAGCAGTTTGCATTTTCTTGATAGCAATTCCTTTTACATTTTTACGTGCCATTGCTTTGTACTCAACTAGAAAACCAGACCTTTCAATATGGTCATCAATGATTTTATCCAAGAGTAACTCGTCAGTACTTCCATGTACTCTTTTCAACTTATATTCTCTTAGAACCCTGTTGGCAATCTTGCTAGCCTCGTCCAAGATGCTCCTCCTTTAAAAATACTGACAAAATAGATGATGATAGTCAATGTTTATACTCGTGTTATAGAAAAAGGGCTGATGCGGGGTGCATACAGCCCTTTTTGGTGGCGATGGTTGTCTCATGACGCTCTCCGACGGTTGGACCGTTCTTCCATGATCTCACGTGCAGCTTTTGCAACGTCGATACGGAGAGAAACGGTGTTGGGTGCATTCTGGTCGGTATAGCCTTCCTGTTCCAGAACTTCCCGGAGAGCCTTATTGCTCTCTGCGACAGTCGCAGGGTTACGAGCAATAACACGAAGTGCCAGTGTACGTGCATAATCCATTTTCACCACCTCCTTTCCTGACTGTATTATACAGCTAATTACAAAAATGCAAAAAGTTACCAAAATTAAGTTAGGAAAATTGGCTCAGATACGCGACGCATGAAATTTTGTGAGTGAGCCGTACATTTAGTACGGTGAGTGAACAAAATTGAACTGCAACAAAGTAGATGAGTCGATTTTACTAACTTAACAGTTCGTCAACGACGGCTTTGACGGTATCACCATCCGCCTTTCCTTTCAAATCTTTCATGAGAGCGCCCATGAACATACCTGCTTTTGACTTATCTACTCCTCCCATTTCTTCCATTTTAGCTTTTGCAATTGTCATTACATCTTCTTTGCTCATCATTGCTGGTAGGTATGTTTCTAGTATAGCTAGTTCAGCTTTTTCATCTTCTGCTAGTTCTGGTCTTCCACCAGTTACGAACTGTTCAATAGAGTCTTTTCTTTGCTTTACTGCTCTTCGGATAACTGCTAGAGCATCTTCGTCAGATAATTCATCCTGAGGCATTTTGCCTAGTTTTACTAACTCGTTTGTAAATGCAGATGAAAGTCCTCGAACAACACCAAGCTTTACTGTGTCCTTGGCTTTCATAGCTTCTTTCATCTGCTCTTTTATATCTGTTTGTATTGTCATAATGTCGTATATTATACATATTTACTAATTTACTCACAATTATCAGCCTTATGTTGTATTATCCGAAAAGGATATCCTGATCCTGCGCTTTCAGCTACAGCTGTAAGTACACCATCTTTCCACCAGCTTCCAGTAGCAGTATGACTACTACAAAACTTCCATCCTTGTTGTTCTAAAATTGGTCCCATGACTCCACGTGCGCTATTATTTTTTGAACCACAATCAACCAACCATTCGTTATCATTCAATTTATAATCTTTACCATTTCCTATTGATGGGTCATTATCACCACTCCACCCTACAACTTTACATCCATTGGTGAGTGAAAATCCAACTGGAGAATTTTTATTTAATTTTGTATTTACTGGAGTAAATTTGAAAGTATTAGATATCATTCTTAATACTCCGATCTCAGTTGCATTGATCGGCATTTTTTCGCGATTATCTTCAGAAGGAATACCTATACTAATCATAATATGGTTATAGTTTTTGTCGTATAGAGAATAATCAACATACCAATAACCAGCTTGTGCAGAAAAATACAACTGCATAACGCCACCTTTATCATCTTTGTTTATTACTTGACCACCGTTTGGTAGTTTATCATCAACTTTTAGTTTATCCTGCTCAAATTTATCTCTTTGAAAATCAGCAAGGGTTGAATTGCATGTCTCGCCGTAGACCTCATCCTTAAAGCAGGTTTTAGTTAGTGGGAGAGATGAAACTTTTACCGTATCTATCATTATTCGTGCGGCATTTTGATCAACCCCTTTATTTAAGGAATTAATTTGATTAGAAAAGTCATATGTTTTGTCTGGTTGCAACTCCATGTCTCCCAATAATATATAGTCACCTGGATATTCAAATTTATAACCAACTTCACGGTTTATATATATTTTGATGTTTGGTTGCTTTGTAATCTTTGGTGGGACAAAGGCTGGGTAACTAGGTGAAGTAAAAACAATATTATTAGATAAGTACTCGTAATATTGGAATATTCCAAAGCAGATTAAAAAAGTAAGAATAATCCCTCCAAGCGTTAGGTAGATGAATTTATTATATTTTTTCATAAATCAAGATTAACATACATGATTTATTTTTGATAGAATATAAAGTATGGATATTTTAATGATAGTTTTTATAATTTCGGCTTTAGTAGCGGGTTTTGTATTAGCTTATTTCTTGCGCCCAAAGCAAGAAATGAATGACACTGGTCTAAAGCTCATACTTCAACAAATAAACGAGTTAAACAGAGTTGTGGATGCAAAGATAGGCGAGAGTACAAAGAACATGAACGAGTCGATGAGGAATCAATTCGATCGATCTGCTAGTTTGATCAGAGATGTTACTCAGGGACTTACAAAACTAGACGAAACAAACCGACAGGTAGTTTCTTTTGCGGACCAATTACAAAACCTTCAGGATATTTTGAAAAATCCAAAACAGAGGGGGATACTTGGTGAGTACTATCTCGAAACACTTTTGAAAAATGTTTTGGCTCCAAGTCAGTACCAGATGCAATATGGTTTTAAAAACGGAGAGATTGTCGATTGTGTGGTTTTTGTAAAAGATAAAATCATTCCTGTCGACTCAAAGTTTTCGCTCGAGAACTACAACAGAATGATAGAAACAAGTGATAAGTCAGAGAAAGAAAGACTGGAGAAACTTTTTGTTAACGATCTTAAACTTAGAATCACAGAAACTGCAAAATACATTAGGCCAGAGGAGGGAACTATGGACTTCGCTTTTATGTTCATCCCCCACGAGGCTATTTACTATGATTTACTCATAAACAAAGTTGGCGCGATAACAGAAGAAACAGATAACCTTATCCAGCGTGCTGCGGGTAAGTATAAAGTCATCATAGTTTCTCCAACATCCTTCCTGGCTTACCTACAGACCGTCCTACAGGGCCTAAAAGCAATGCAAATAGAGGAAACAACAAAAGATATCATAAAGAGAGTATCAGAGATCGGAACTCATTTAAAGAAGTATGAGGAGTATCACAACAAGATGGGTAGTTCACTTTCTACAGTTGTTAGCCACTTCAACAACTCAAGCAAGGAGTTCAAAAAGATAGATAAGGATGTGGTGCGTATAACAGGGGAGTCCAATGGTTTTGAGCCCACACTTATCGACAAGCCAGATAATGAGGAATAAATTTAGCATTATTGACAAATACTAAATTTATTCTATAATCTGTGCAGAGGGGAGCGAATATGGGCTTTGAAAAAAAGTGGCTGTTAGTCTTTTCGATTATGACCGTGATTTTGTTAGAACTTAGGGGGGTTGGAAGTTTTCTGAATCTTGTTGCCATACAGGCGAACGGCGGGAAGATGCCTGTTGTTCATGAGCTGACAGTGATAATGAAACAGTTCAGTGAACCACAGCGTCACTCGTATCCTATCGTTGATGGTAAGGTGGTAAGGTTTTCATTCCTTGCTGATCGATTCGTTGTGAGTGGTCATACTACAGTAGGAAGCTATGTTCAAAATAGATTGTTGGGCCGAGGTGCTCCACCCATGGACTACCTGTTTTTAAGTATTGGGGATGTAATCCTTCTGACTACAAATCTTCTATCAGTTATCTCAGCTGATATCGGGTTTTGGGGCTTTATCCTGCTTTACAGCTGGAAGAGATTTATCCAATGAATTCTATACACCGCCTCGCCAGAAGGACCGCTAAGTCCTGTGGGCGAGGCGGTTTTTCATTTACTTGCAATTTAGAGCCTTTTTTTGTATATTACTAGGACTATGGAATTTGCAGTAATACACACAGGTGGAAAGCAATACAAGGTCTCAAAGGGGGACACCGTAAAGATTGAGAAAATCAAAGGTGATTTCAAGGTGGGAGACAAGATTGTTTTTGACAAAGTGCTACTTGTTGAGGATGGAAAAGATACTAAAATTGGTGCTCCATACATTGCTACTGGCAAGGTAGAAGCCACTCTAGAGGCTGTAGGACGAAACAAGACAGTTGAGGTTATAAAATACAAGCAAAAGTCACGATATTTCAAGAAGAATGGTCATCGACAGCCTTGGTTCAAAGTAAAAATAGCTGAGATTAAATAATATAAAAGAATTGGCGCCCCGTGGGGCGCCTTTTCGTTATGATCACTACTATAGTCTATCGACAAGTTTTTCATTTTTGATGAACAAAAATTCAGCTTGCTGTTCGGTAAATCCGGCATCGACAGCTTCCTGTATGAATTTCCGCCTTGCGGCTGCTACTTCCAAAGCCTTCTTGTTCCACTTGTTATTTTGTTCTGACAGTGGCAATTGTTGCCTCCTTTTAATGGGGTTAACTTGGTTGTTTCAATAAGTCCGGTTTCATCTCGAGAAGAATCTCAAGTATTTCTTCTTCAGGGATGTTGAGACGAGATTTGAAACTTGATACCTGATCTTCAGCTTGCTTGATAGTCCATCCGTATCGTTCCGCAATTTCACGGATTTTTCTTGCACGGACATCTGGGCTTAGACCCATGTCAGCCTCCACTGTTTATTTGGTGTGACTTTTTTAGTCTTTCAGAGCTTTGATTGCCAGCAAGAGTCTGACTGCATCATTACAAGTGATTTTGAACCCCATCATGACAGCGCGAATAAATTCCGTAGCTTTTTTTCGCGAGATACAAAATTTCTTTCGAATCAGCTCAACCTGCTTTTTGGGCGGGGCTTTGATTGCCATGTACACCTCTAGATAACAGATTAATAAATTTATTAAAAAGTAGCAAACCTATTGTCTATTTCGTAGTGCGTTTTTGATCGTGTCAGAGTCTGAGTACTCGAGTTCAGTTCCTGTCGATAGTCCACGGCCTAGAGTTGATATTTTAATGTTATTTTTGTCAGTGATAGGTTTCAAAATTTGCTCAAGGTAAGTTAGTGTATTTTCTCCTTCTGGGTTGTAGCTGAGAGCTAAGATTATTTCTGAAAGTCCGATTGAAACTTTCTTTTCTATATTTTCTACGAGTTCTTTTTGTCGTATACGTCTTTCTGGATTTTTTTCCAGTATTGGGACTGTTCCACCAAGGATAAAATAATATCCGTTATAAAAATGGGTCTTTTCAATATTTTCAAAATCAACATCATGAGAAACTATCATCAGTGATTTTGTGTCACGTGTTGTATCACGGCAGATAGGGCACGTTCTAGAATTATCATTTAAGAAAAAACGAAAACATGTATCACAAGAGTGAACAGTTGATCGGACTTCTTTGATTAGACTAGCTAAATCGTTTGAGTATGCAGGGTTTCTGTTTAGTAAAAAATACACAAACCTTTTGGCTTGTCTCGGTCCGATTCCTGGAAACTCTTTAAAGAGTTCTATTAGTCGCTCTGTGTTATTCATTTTGAATATATTAGCAGATTATAGTAGTCTTGTAATTGGGAGGGCCTATGCCAAAGATCAAAGTCAAGGTGAGAGTTAGAGTTGAGAAGAAATCGAAAAGGATTAGGCTCAAACCGCTTGATCCTCAAAATCGCGAGGCTTTACTGAAGCTTTACGATTCAATTGTTAAGCCAGTTGAGTCACTTCTGCTGGTTGGTGGGTTGCGTACTATCAAGGTCAGGCCTCTCTCCAAACGGCGTGCGAAGGCGTTGAATGGTCTTGCAAAGTCTGAACACGAGCCGATCAAGTCTAAGGCTCTTATATACACTGGTCGACGTAAGTCGAGCTAGTGGTCGTCCAAGCCGGTCTCGAAAGAGACCGGTTCGCTTTTTATATGGTAATTAATCGAAGTCACTATGAACTTTCAGATTTGGATGAAATTCGAGGCAACCGAGAAAAATACGAGGAGCCTTATCGAGCATAAGATGACGAGAATTTTTTGATGGTTAACGAAGAAGTTCGCCAAATATGAAAGTTCTTTCTAGAAGTCACTAAATTCTTTATCCGCTCCGCCATATTGCGACTTGTCCATATTCTGGAATGTAGCTTTTTTATCGTTGAAGAATAGATCGACTTTTCCTGTTTCTCCGTTTCTATGTTTTTCAATCAGTATTTCAGCGATGTTTGTTCTTTCTGACTCATCTTTGTATTTGTCTTCACGGTGAATGAACATAACAACGTCAGCGTCCTGTTCGATAGAACCTGAGTCTCGAAGGTCAGATAGTCTAGGACGACCACCACGTTGTTCAACGGCTCTGGATAGCTGTGAGAGAGCCAAAACAGGACAGTCTAGTTCACGAGCAAGGTTTTTAAGTGATCTAGATATCTCGGTAACTTGTTGAACCACATTATCGTTTTTTGTTTGTGTAGGGACCATGAGCTGTAGGTAGTCCACAACGATGAGTCCTAGACCATGTTCGCTTTTTAGTCGTCGTGCAATAGATCTCATTTTCAAGATGTTATTTCCCGGCTGGTCGTCAATGAAAATAGGAGCCTTGTTTAACTTATCTAATGACTCGCGAATGGCTTCAAAGTCATCTTGTCTTGATAGTTTTCCGGTTCGAAGTTTCCATGCATCCACGTTTGCTTGTGCAGCAAGCATTCTATCAACTAGTTGTTGGCTACTCATTTCAAGTGAAAATATTCCAACTGGTATGTTGTGATTTACTGCTGCTTGTCGTGCAATATCCAAAGCAAAAGAAGTTTTTCCAACAGATGGTCGAGCAGCTAGGATGATGAGGTCTGATTTTTGTAGACCGGAAAGTTTTAAATCAATATCTTTGAAACCTGTAGGTATACCTCGGAGGCCGTCACCTTCAGTGTGGAGTCTATCTAGTCTTTCCCATGCTTCTGTTAGTTCATCTTTGATAGGAACGAACTTGTGTGCGGTGTTGAAGTTTGTAACATCGAAAAGTTTTTTCTCAGCATTATCGAGCATCTCTTCCAGTTCCTTGTTTTCATCGTAGCCGATTTGTGAGATATGATCAGAAGCCTCAATCAGCCTTCTCATCATATATTTCTTTTGAACTATTTGAGCATAGTATGCAATGTTACTGGATGAAGGAACAGAGTTAACTATTTCTGTTAGGTAGGTGTTACCACCTATCTGTTCTAACCAACCCTTCTCCTTTAATCTTGCAGATACTGAGAGTAGATCAATAGGAGAGCGTTTTGTAAAAAGCTCCATCATTGTTTCAAAAATTATTCTGTGTTTCTCAGAATAAAAAGAATCTTGATTTACAATATCGGCAATATCAAACAAAGCTTCTGGTCGAAGCATGACAGAACCTAGGAGCGCCATTTCAGCATCCAAGTTCTGTGGAGGTATACGCATTCTGTTTGGAAATGTTTGTGCTATTACGTTTTGAGTTTTTTGAACCATTTGTAGATTTTAGCACGGCCGGCTTTTTTTACGCCACTTGCGCAAAGGGGTATAAGCTGTGGAGATTGTGGATTAGCGAGGGTTTACTGTAGTTCCTTCTCCCGTATCTTTGACTTCAAAGCCAAATTTTTCAATTTTAGCTCTCAATTCGTCACTTTTTGCAAAATCTTTATTAGCTCTAGCAAGGTCTCTATCTTTTATTAGATTATTAACTTCCTCAGGTATTTCAAAAGTTTCTATTTTATCCAACTCTAAACCAAGAACTTTATCAAAATCTAAAATAGTTGCCTTTTTATCTGATTGACTAAGATTTTGATCTTTTAGTATGTCAGAGATTAAAGCGAGTGCTTTTGCTGTATCAAGATCATCATTTATATATTCATTAAATTTATTTAAATAAGGTGTGCTAGCATTTCCAATATCTCCATCAATAGAACCCCTCAGTCTTTTTAGTGCTGTATTTGCTCCTTCCAATGCTTCCCAGCTAAATTGTAATGGGGAAGAATAACGAGCTCCAAGGAAAACATAACGGAGGGCGAGTGGATCAATACCTTTGTCTTTCAAAGTTTGCAGAGTAATAAAATTATCACCTGATTTTGCCATTTTTTCCTCACCCATATTCAGGTGAGCATTGTGTAGCCAGTATTTTGCATAGGGATTACCAGCGCAAACAGACTGAGCGATCTCATTGTTGTGGTGAACTGGTATATGGTCTATACCTCCAGTGTGGATATCGAACTCTGATCCAAGGTACTTTACTGACATTGCAGAGCATTCTATGTGCCATCCTGGAAAACCTTTTCCAAAAGGTGCGTCATAACCTAGTTCGTTATTAAATTTCCAGACTGCAAAGTCTCGATAGTTCTTCTTTTCTGAGTTTACACCTATTCTAGACTCTGCATCACTATCCATTTTTATATTGCCCAGCTTTCCATATTCTGGAAATTTGCTTGTGTCAAAATATATTCCGTCAGATGTTTTATAT
>CAZKGG010000016.1:0-9151 GCA_964552385.1 uncultured Candidatus Saccharibacteria bacterium | reverse complement strand
CCAGTAAGATGTAGAGAACGTCCTTCACCTGTAACTCCAGCAGCATTCAAGTTCGGCATGGCATTACCGTTTTTTCTAGTTCCAGTACCTCTAGTAATCTCAAGTTGTCTCGGGATGTTCCTAACAGCTGAGTTTAATATAAAACAGGCCTCACCAAAAACCATTGAAAATTCCTCTTGAAGCTGAACTAGAAAATCAGCTACTTGAGGCATTACATAACGCCACTTATTTTCTAATCTACGGTCGACACAGATTGAGTCAGGAATAGGAACTAGGTATCCGATATTTATGAGACGTTCCAGTTCTTTGTCGTCTTTGATACGAACCATTCCCAAATCATCTGCTTTTTTATTGAGCCATGTTTCAATTTTTCTTGAACCAGCTAGTTCAATTGGCGCCCCCTGTTCAGCCTGAGATAAAGAGGGCAGAGCAAGTAGTACTAGAACAAAGAGAATACGAACCATGTTCGCCCTCCTTTCTAATATAATTGTAACACTCAGTTTTTAGCTGAGTGTTACAATAGAATAAAACTGTTAACAAGTTTTATATGCTTCCAGATAGAACTTTATCAATCATCTGTGCGTCATATACACTAGAGAGTTCACTTTTATGCTCTGCCAACCAAGAAGCTATCTTTACATTATTTTTAAGTATTTGAGCCATCATTTCAGGAGAAATATTTTGCGCTCCTATTATTGATTTCGCTATTAATTCTGGATTTTCTAGGGCCTTAGTCAGGTTTAATGTATCTCCAACGTGTAACAAATCAGCGTCTCCACTGGTGAAGCCGAGACTTTTTAGTTCGGTTGGAGTCATTTTATCAAATAGGTCTTTTAGTGAATCAACCACTGCTGTCTTTGGTGCAATATCTACACCAGACAAGATGTTTCTTGAGCCTAAATCTGCGTCAATGATTTTCCATAGATTTTCTCCTGATTTCACAACGTGATTAGTACTTTTAGCTGCCTCTAGTGGGATATCAGATGCTTCTGTGTTCAATGCAATATCTTTTGCGTCAGATTTACTAAATAATTTTCCACCAACTAGCCAACCTGTAACTCCACTAGCAATGATCGCGACAGTTTTACGAGCCATTTTTTTTAGCCATTCTTTGTCTACTTGTGACTCAACAGCTTCATTCCTTTGATTTTGCTCTCTGTTCAATCTTTCAGAAACAATGTTTGCAAAATTAACATTTGGGTTTTCTGTTCGCAGGTTATTTTCAAGGACTTCATTTGCCAAAAGCTCATTATCTCTTCTCAGTATGAGTTCAGCAATACGCCCATTGTCATAGCTACTAGCACGCAACGCATCGATAGGAACTCCTTTTTCAACTTGGAGCATTCGCAGTCTTGCAGCTTCATTTCGTACGTCCTCCTCAGGTAGGGAATAGATATGCCTGTACATACCCTCGTCAGTAACAAAATTTCCTGCCTTGTTTATTTCATGTATTAGACCCTTGTGACCTATAATTTTTGAGTATCTCTCGAGACCCGCCTCTGTTCCAACATAACTACCAACACCGGCAAACACTGTTCTAGCTGCAATTACAGCCGTACCACCTGTGGCTACCGCAGCTCCTCCAAGTAGTGCGCCAGCAACAAGTCTAGTTTTAGGATGTTGTCGCCAGTTAGTTTTCATTTTTTCTAATCTGTTTTTTTCTATACCTTGTTCAGCAATTAGATCGATATTTGTCTGCTCTTCATTCATTAGTTCAACAATTCTTTGTCTGATCTCAAAGTTAAATTCTTCAGGTGAAACGGCTCCTGCGTCTAGTCTGTGTCTCATCATATTTTCAAATACTTGAAGTTCAGATGTTCTGTGTGCAGATAGGCTCTCTTGGTATTCTCTACGGTACTCTTGTAGATCACGGATACCTTTTTTTCCACCAAAGTCTATTTTTTCATCATCACGGTTCATTATTCTTCCAAATAGTCTTCCTAATTTTCCTCTGAATACATTGCCTCGAAGTCTTTTTGCTTTGAGGTAGTTATTTCTATTATCATCCAAATTTTCTTCCTGATTCTCTTCAACATTTTCTCTTTGTCTGAAAATATCAATATTTGGTACAGGAGCATTCTGAGGAGTATTCTCAGGTTTAACTTTTGGTTGTTCAGGTTGTGTCACAGGAACATCCTCCTTTGGAGCATCAGAGACCTTTTCTTTTTCAGTCTCAATATTGTCTGTTACTTTTTCTTCGTTGTTTTGATTTGGAGTAAGTGCTTCTTTGTTCGGGCTATCAACATCACTTTTCTCGTTTAGAGGTTTTTCTGAAAGTTCAGCTATTCTAGCTTCAGCTTCATTTGCCAAGTATTCAATAAGGTCGTGTGCTGCCTCCTTAGTTGATTTATAAGCTTCACCATTTTTACCAACACTAAACTTTTGTAGTAAATCCTCCCTGTTAATCCATTCTGTAGGGTATTTATCACCTCTAACAGATTTGCCATCAAAGACATGTGAATAAATATCAGCGTATTCGACACTGTTTTGTCTTGCTTTATTTAATAGATCTATATTATTTTTTAGACTCGATATCTCTTCGTTCTTTTCTATCTCTTTGTCAGAAATTTCTTTTGTGTGTATTTTTTCCTCGGCTTCATCGGCAAGGTAGTCTATCAAATCATGAGCAGCATCTCTTGTGGAATTGTAGTTGCCATTTTTACTGATATTAAAGTTTTCAATTAAATCTGGTCTGTTAATCCAAGATTGAGGGTATTTACCACTATTTTTTGATTTACCACCAAAGACATGTGCATAAATATCAGCATATTCGACACCACCTTGTCTCGCTCTGTTCAGCAAATCAATAATATCAATATTTTCATCAGAGATTTCTTCCTTAGAAGCCTTTTTCTTTGTTGTTTTCTTTGTACCTAAACTTTTTACTCTTGGCTTTTTTACTTTTGGTGCAGGTGGTAGTTTTTCCTCACTTGATTCACTCGCTGGTTCAGTATCAGAATCAACTACTTCTATTTTTTCTGCTGACTCTTTATTGATTGGTCTACCGCTGGCGTCAAGTATTTCAACGACATTTTCTGACTTATTTTCAATAGGATTTCCGTCTTTATCTAAAATCTTAACATCTGTATTGTTTGGAGTATTATCTATTCCAAAATTCATTTTTTCCATAATGTTTTGTAGTTATGAGTTGTATATTATTTTGCATCTACAATTATCTTGTGCATATCCAGTATCTCTTTTTTGAATTCTGCGACAGTTTCAGCAACCATTACATCAAAATTTGCAATTTTACTTCTTAAAAAGGTAACCATATCCTTTCCTGAGTCCAAAATACTATCTAGTTCTTTTTTATCTTCTTCTGATAAGTTGGATATTATTTCAATATTAATTCTATTTTCAAGAACATCTTGCATCTGACTGATAAGAGCTTGTTTCTTGTCAGCTGGGAGAGTGTCTAATTCTAATTCTTTAACAAGGTTTAAGTTAAGTAGTTCAGTAATCATAATTTTATTTAAATTTATAAAAATACTTGTAAATTATATTAAATTGTGGTCCTTTGTACAAATTCAAAATTACTTGTATTAGTTTGAGGTAACAAGAAAATGATGCTAGTATATTTTTTATGTCACTTTCAATCGGAATTGTAGGTTTACCAAACGTGGGGAAGTCCACGCTTTTTAATGCGTTAACAAAAAAATCAGTACCAGCTGAAAACTATCCTTTTTGTACTATAGATCCGTCAGTTGGGATTGTGCCTGTACCTGATGAAAGGCTTTGGAAACTATCAAAACTATCTAACTCTGCGAAAACTATTCCAGCTGTCGTTGAGTTTGTTGATATTGCGGGTCTCGTAAAAGGTGCCAGTGAAGGTGAAGGTTTAGGAAACAAGTTCCTAACAAACATCAGAGAAACTGATGCTATTTTAGAAATAGTTAGAATATTTGAGGACGACAAAGTCATCCATGTTCATGGAGGCATAAACCCTGTTTCTGATATTGAGGTTATTAACTTTGAGCTGATACTGGCAGATACAGATACCGTTACAAAACGCCTTGGAACGTTACAAAAGGATGTTAAAGCTAATAGAAAGGAAGCTGTGTTTGAAAACGAAGTGTTGAATAAAGTTGACGCAGTTTTGAAACAAGGCAAGTTAGTCAACACTCTGGTTTTGGATGAAAAAGAATTACCAGTTGTAAAACAACTAAATCTTTTGACGGCAAAACCGATAATGTATGGCTTGAATAAAAAAGCAGGAGGAAAAAATTTGGATGAAATGAACGACGAAAGATTTGCAAAACTTTTAGAATTTTTCAAAGAGAACAATAGTCAGTATGTAATCATTGATGCAAATATTGAAAATGAACTGAAGGATCTAGAAGGAGAGGAAAAAGAAGTTTTCCGAACTGAGTTAGGTGGGAAAGATGATGGTATAGATAACCTTATAAAGGCTGGATACAAGCTTTTGAATCTTATTACATACTTTACAACCGGTGAGGATGAAACACGTGCGTGGACAGTTTTACGAGACTCTACAGCACCTGTGGCTGGTCAGGCGATACATACGGATTTCAAAAATAAGTTTATTCGTGCAGAGGTGGTTCATTGCGACGACCTACTAAACGCTTGTGGATATGGTCCAGCAAGAGAAAAAGGAAAGGTGAGAACTGAGGGTAAAGATTATATTGTGAAAGATGGAGATGTTATAGAATTTAAGATATAAAAAACTGGAATTCTAAATACAGAATTCCAGTTTACGAACACCTCATAGGATGTAATTCGGATCAGCTTTTGCCTTCTCGTATTCCTCTTTGCTGATAGTATCCTCGCTTGTTGGGTTTATTTGTGTGTCACCCGGTAAACGTGCTTCGTCAAATATAAATGTGATTGATCCATCTGGATTCAGACGGATTTCATTCGCATTGTCTTCATACCAAGATAGTGTTCGGTTGTGTTTGTTGCCCACTTATTATCCTTTCTAATCTGAATATAGTATTAAATAAAATTCTAGTCAATTGTGGTATAATGCACGAGTTACAAGTCTAACTAAAACCCATGAAAAAAGGATACAAAGACAATATAGAGAAGCTCACACAGGAGAATGAGAACTTTAGAAAAGTGCTCTATACTGGTGAGAGGAGTCAGTTAGTTCTCATGTCACTTCTTCCTGGTGAAGATATTGGAGAGGAGATACATGAAGACAACGACCAATTTTTTAGATTTGAATCTGGGACAGGAAAAGTTTTGATAAACGAGACTGAGTATGAGGTAGGAGATGGGGATGCTGTTATTGTTCCTAGAGGAGCAAAGCACAATGTAATAAATACTGGAGAGAATCGTCTGAAACTGTATACAATATACAGCCCTGCACATCACCAGGATGGTGTAATGAGGACAACAAAAGCCGAAGCCGAGGCAGATAGTCCAGAATTTGATGGTAAAATAACTGAGTAATTATTAGTTAATTATAAATTTATGGAAACATCACAGAAAAAGATAAATGTTAAAGATTTCTTTCTGAATTTAGGTGGAACTATAGCACTATATGTTGTAGTGGTAAGTTTGATAAATTTATTATTCACGATAATTAATAATGTATATCCAAAGATTACTAATGCTTACTATTACGCAGGTACATCTAACATTTCGTGGCCAGTAGCAGTTCTAGTAATATTTACTCCAATTCTTGTGCTACTAATATGGTTACTCGAGAAGCAATACATTCTAGAACCAGAGAAAAAAGATAGTGGGGTTCATAAATGGTTAACATATATAACTTTGTTTATTTCAGGTTTAGTTATTGCTGGAGATTTGATAATGGTTCTTTATTACTTTATTGATGGTCAAGAGCTAGATAAGGCATTTCTGCTCAAGTGCTTAACAGTGATTATTATCACTAGTTCATTGTTTGGTTACTATATATCTGATATTAGAGGTAAAATCAGTCGAAATTATAAGAAGGTTTGGCAATATGTATCAATTATTATAATTATTGCATCCATCGCTTGGGGATTTTCAGTATTAGGTTCTCCTAGAACACAAAGACTGATAAAGTATGATGCTCAAAAAATAAATGATCTTCAGATGATTAACTCTTATGTTCAAAGTTACTATCAGATGAAGGGATCTATGCCACAAAGTATAAATGATTTATCTACTGTTCAGTATTCTGAAATTCCTACAGATCCACAAACAGGTAATCCATATGAATACAAGTTGGTAGGACAGAGTGCAAAAGCGTATGAGTTATGTGCAGAATTTAATTTGGACGCAAAAGATCCAAGAACTCCAAAGACTACAACACCTTATGGTGATGTCTCTTGGATTCATCCAGCCGGACATTATTGTTATAAGCTTGCTATCCCAGTCGGTCAGTACGTTAAACTGCCAATGTAATATTGATCTA
The DNA here is from genome assembly GCA_964552385.1 of uncultured Candidatus Saccharibacteria bacterium. Taxonomy (GTDB): domain Bacteria; phylum Patescibacteriota; class Minisyncoccia; order Phycocordibacterales; family DATDWN01; genus C7867-006. Next base: position 2,787 of record CAZKGG010000016.1, on the reverse strand, counting down.
AGTTTTATAAAAACAACCAGAAAAGAACTTCTGGTTGTTTTTGCATACAGTTAAAATTTTATGTAGGATAAGTATATGAAAGAGTATAACCATCTTGATATAGAAAAGAAGTGGCAAAAGAAATGGGCATCAAAAAAAGCTTATAAAACTTCAAACAACTCAAAGAAGAAAAAGTTCTATGTATTAGATATGTTTCCATATCCATCTGGAACAGGTCTTCATGTTGGACATCCAAAAGGCTACATAGGCTCTGATGTATTTGCCAGATTCAAAAGAATGCAGGGGATGAACGTTCTACATCCTATGGGATACGATGCTTTTGGTTTACCTGCAGAACAATACGCATTGGAGCACAATATAAATCCAAGAAAGGCTGTGCTGGAAAATGTGAAAACATTTGAGAAGCAGTTATCAAATATTGGTCTTTCTTATGATTGGGATAGAAAGGTAAACACAACTGACCCTGAGTTTTATAAATGGACACAGTGGATTTTTCTAAAAATATACAACTCTTGGTATAACAAAGATAAAAATAAAGCTGAACCGATTGAGGCTTTAATAAAAATATTTGAAAAGGATGGAAATAGACATGTTAATGCTGTAACTGATAACAATACAGAGTTTTCTGCCGCTGAATGGAAGTTAATGACAGAGAAAGACAAACAAGACCTTTTAATGAAGTATCGTTTGGCCTATGAAGGTTATAGTGATGTAAACTGGTCTCCAAAACTAGGTACTGTTTTAGCAAATGACGAAGTTATAGATGGTCCAAATGGTCCTGTTTCTGAACGAGGAGGATTTCCTGTTGAAAAGAAAAAAATGCGCCAATGGTTTTTGAGAATTACTGCATATGCAGACAGGTTGCTTGGTGGTTTAGATGAGATCGATTGGTCATCACATATAAAAGAAATAGAAAGAAACTGGATAGGAAAAAGTGATGGAGCAGAGATAAATTTTGAGATTGAATTTGATAATGGTGGCAAAAAGGGACTTATACCTGTATTTACAACAAGACCAGATACTTTGTTTGGTGCAACGTATGTAGTTTTATCACCAGAGCATCTCTGGGTTACTTTGGCAGTTGATGACAGACATATTGGAGTTTTAAACAATAGAGATGAAGTGATTAAATACATAAACTCTATAAAAAATAAGACAAAAGAAGAAAGAGTAGCTAATAAAGAAAAAACAGGAGTTGAACTTAAGGGTGTAAAAGCAATAAACCCAGCAAATGATGCAGCGTTACCTATTTGGATAGCTGACTATGTACTAGCTGACTATGGTACAGGTGCGATAATGGCTGTACCAGCTCATGATGAAAGGGATTATGAGTTTGCTAAGAAATTTGGTTTGCCAATAAAGGAAGTTATTTTACCGAAAGATAGAGAAAATACTGAATTACCGATATTGGGTGATGGATTTTTGATTAATTCTGGAAAATTCGATGGTGCTAGTTCTGAATTATCAAAAAAAGAAATCACCAAATTTGTTAAAGGAAAATTTGTTACAAAATATAAAATGAGAGATGCAATCTTTGCACGCCAAAGATATTGGGGAGAACCTATTCCATTGCAACATGATAAAAATGGAATAATTAAGCCAGTTTCCGAAAAGAAACTTCCACTTAAATTGCCCGATGTTAAATCCTATATGCCTACTGGCACAGGTGAATCACCACTTGCAAGTGTGTCTTCTTGGGTGAAAGCTGGGTATGAGACAAACACAATGCCTGGATGGGCAGGATCATCTTGGTATTTCCTAAGATATATGGATCCAAGAAATAAAAAAGCTTTTGCTGATAAAAAAGCAATAAAATATTGGAAAAATGTAGATGTTTATGTTGGAGGAGCAGAACATGCAACTGGACACTTATTATATTCACGATTTTGGCATAAGTTTCTAAAAGATTATGGACTAGTTTCAACTGAGGAGCCATTTAAAGTGTTAAAAAATCAAGGGATGATCCTCGGTCCTGATAATAGAAAAATGAGTAAAAGGTGGGGAAATGTCATAAACCCTAATGATGTAGTAAGTAACTATGGTGCAGATACTTTGAGAGTTTATGAAATGTTTATGGGTCCTTTTGAAGCATCATTGCCATGGAGCACTGACAATATAATAGGGTCTAGAAGGTTTCTAGATAGAATCTGGAGGTTAACAGAGAGAGTTTCAAAGAAAGCAAAATCTAGTGCTACTTTTAACGCGCAGGTCCACAGAACTATTCAAAAGGTCACAGATGATATTAATACTTTTTCATTCAATACAGCTGTATCAACAATGATGATTTTATTGAATGAGATGGAAAAATTAGAATATGTTGATAAGGCGAATTTCGAAATATTCCTAAAATTACTGAATCCATTTGCTCCACATATAACAGAAGAGATATGGTCTAGCTTGGGACACAAGAGTTTATTGGTACTTGAAAAATGGCCTAAAGCAGACGCTAGAAAGATGGTGGAGACTGAGGTAAAAATCATTATCCAGATAAATGGAAAAGTTAGGGCAGAGGCGGTTATTTCGAGAGATTTGACCGAAGAAAAGGTGGTTTCATTGGTTAAATCACTACCAGATGTTGATAAATGGCTTATTGAAAAGGAGGTTAAGAAGGTGATTTATATAAAAAACAAACTAGTAAACATTGTTGTTTAGGTATTTTATTGGCAATTTGGTCAAGGCTTGACTTTAATATGGTATGATGATACAAATAATTGACATTAGTTTAATACCAATAGCTAATTTATATATAAATTATTAAATCTATGAGTGAAAAAACACCGATAACAT
>CAZKGG010000015.1:0-9325 GCA_964552385.1 uncultured Candidatus Saccharibacteria bacterium | reverse complement strand
GCCCCATCCATACATTCTTGCTTTAAACCAAAGTTTGTTGCTCGTATTTTTATTTTTCATAAAGTATGCTAATTTATATGAGTTAATCATATCATAAATGCGCCTGTAGCTCAGTTGGTTAGAGCACAGAGCTTATAGCTGGCAGTGAGGATGTGGCGAAAGCTCGCTTTCATTACATCCGATCGAACCAGCTATATGGGTGGAAGAAAATTGCGTGCGCCTGTAGCTCAGTTGGTTAGAGCACAGAGCTTATACCTCTGGGGTCCCTGGTTCGAGTCCAGGCAGGCGCACGGAGTTTTCTTCCCCATATACCTCTGGGGTCCCTGGTTCGAGTCCAGGCAGGCGCACAGAAAAAACGCCGAAAGGCGTTTTTGTCTGCCTGGACTCGAACCAGGGAAGGGGTCGGGAAACGGGAGTTTCCCGTGGAGGAAGGATTGGGTGAGAAATCATGTTATGATTTCGTAAAACCTTGAGCTTTAGCGAAAGGTGTACAGCTTCTGTAAGAAGAACCAAGGGTTTCCCAGAAGTTCAGATTCCAGGCAGGCGCACACGACGAATAAAATCTCCTGAACGGAGATTTTTTCGTACGTGTGCGAGCCGGAGGCATGTTTTGCAGTAGCAAAACAGCCGAGGCGGGGCCGAGAAATTTTATGAGCGACGGCGAGTAAAATATTCGTGGCCACAAGTTGTGAGAGAGGCTACTGCCACAATGTTTAAATTGACTTTAGTTGTTTCTAGTGTACTATTTTTTTGGGGGTGGTGATGGTGTATCCGTATTTTCTAAACCGAGTCGCAAGAGAGCTCGCAGTTCTTTGTTCTGAGGGGGATTTTACCGAGGAAAAGATTACAGAGTCTGCACTCAAAGCTGGCTACAAGCGTCAATTTCCAGCTGCTAGTTGGATACTTGATGATACTCTTGTTGCTGCAGTGAATGAAGCAAAAAAAATATTGGCAAAAGATAATACGATTAAAGACATTGAGCGGGCCCTGTAATTGGCCCGCTTTTTCTTTTATTCAAAATGTATTTTCTCAGTCTGTTCTTTGAAGTACTTCTGTATCATAGGATATTTTTTAAATTCAGAATCTTCATCTACAAGTCTTATAGCTTCTGTTCGGGAAGCCTCCACCATTTTTATATTTTTAATAGCTTCCATAGCGAGGTCGGAGATGCCCCATTGTTTTCGTCCGTATAACTCACCAGCACCACGTTGTTGTAAGTCGAACTCTGCTAACTCAAATCCATTTTTGGCTGTTGTTAGTGCTTTCAGTCTGTCTTTTGTTTTTTGGCCGTTACTTTCTGGAAAAACATAGCAGTATGCCTGATGGTTTGAACGTATAACGCGACCTCTGAGCTGGTGTAGTTGTGACAGACCAAATCTTTCAGCACCTTCAATAATAATCATTGTTGCATTTGGAACATTTACTCCTACCTCCACTACAGATGTTGCTACAAGTATTTTTGTTTTACCTTGTTCAAACTTTGTCATTACAGATTCCTTTTCTGCTGGGGTCATTTTGCTGTGCAAAATATCGATAGTATATTCTTTGAAAACTTCATTTTTGAGTCTTTCTGCTTCCAGAGTAACTGACTTTGCCATAACAGCTAACTCTTTTGTTGGATCAGGTTCATCAATGCGTGGGCATATAACATACAACTGTCTACCCGCTACTAATTCTTTTCTTATTTCCTCATATGTATTTTTTCTATCCACTGTTGGAACAACTTTTGTTATTATCGGTTTTCTTCCGTGTGGCATTTGATCCAATACTGTAATATCCAAGTCTCCGTATATTGTGAGTGCGAGAGTTCTAGGAATAGGGGTAGCAGTCATAGATAGGAGGTGAGGCATCATCTCGTTTTTTGTTGTCAGCTTTTGCCTTTGTAGTGTTCCAAATCTATGCTGTTCGTCTATAACAACATATGCCAAGTGTTTAAAAGTAACTGTTTTTTGTATGAGAGCATGGGTTCCTATGAGGATTGGAACTTCGCCATTTGCTACCCACTTTAGTAACTGAGCTTTTGAAATTTTGGTTGGTCTAGTAGGGTCACTTTTACTTGGGAATATTTTACATTCGCTACCCGTGACCAATCCTATTTTGATAGGTAGGTGATTAAAATAGCTAATAAAGTTTTCGTAGTGTTGCTTTGCGAGGATTTCAGTTGGAACCATATAGGCTGTTTGAAGGTTTCCAAAATCCTTACCTTCAGGTCGGGCTTTCGTTACTGCATATATTGTTGTAGCCGCCACAGCTGTTTTTCCAGAACCCACATCTCCTTCGAGGAGGCGGGACATTGGATGCCCACGTTTAAAATCACTCACTATAGATTTTATTGCTTGTTTTTGTGATTCTGTTGCATCAAAAGGGAATCTTTTTATAAACTCATTTATATCACTGTCACTAGTTTTTATATTGAAACTACTTTTTGTTGCCCATAACTTTTTCTCTTTTTGTTTTTCAAGTTGGATGAAAAATATTTCTTGAAAGGCAAATCTTTTTCTAGCGGATAGAGCATCATTTTCATTTTTTGGAGCATGTATCCATATGAGTGCCGTTTTTATTACAGGCAGATTGTATTTTTTTAAAATATCTTCTGGTATTGGATCAGATATTTTGTCCAAGAGGCCTGATGAGAATATTTTTTGGATTGTGTGGTACATCCAATATGAGGTAACACCTTTGCTCTCAGGATAAACAGGGTACATAGAATGTTCATCGCCTTCTTCCTTTCCAAATAGTGAGCTTCCAACGGCGTTTGGCAACTCTTTTATCATTTCTATTTTAGGGTTACTCATATAGAGTTCACCATTTCTTTCTGTAACTTTTCCTTCTACTCTAACCATTGCATTTTCATGCATCATCTTTGCGATATATGGTTGGTTGAACCAAACAAGTTTTATTCTTCCTGTTTCATCAGTGACAACAGCTTCAGACATTGGGATTTTTTTTATAAAAGCTTTGCTGGTTTTGAGACCTGTTATGGTTCCAAAAACAACTGACTCTCCACCTTTAGATAAACTTTCAATGTATGAGACTTCACTAGTGTCTCCGTATCTAGCAGGGAAGTGATACAGGAGATCTTCTACAGTTGTTATACCCATCTTTGCTAAGGCTTTTTTGTGGGGTTCTGTTAGTCTAAATTCTTTCTGAAGTGTGGATTTGAGTTCCATTCCACTAGTTTATCACGATGATAGGTATATAATATATACTAGAAAAATAGGGGGGTTCATGATGCCTGAATTTTTCGCCCGACATGTGCGGGTGCGCGCCTACTACCTTTCTCTTGAACGTGAGAGGTTGGGGTTGCCGAGCGACCATCTTGCTGACTGGGTTCAGGCCGAAAGGGAATTCGGTCTTGCACCAGGTATTGTGTCAGACCTCATTTCTAGATTCAAAAGTTACCTCAAGGTTCATGAGATTTCTGCTGACGTTTTTTATGAGGCGTTGAAAACTCTTTTCAGGATTCCTGTTTCCTACCAGCCACTTTTGACCTAGAGTTTAAATTTATGCCGTACCCAGATATGTGGGTACGGCGTTATTTTATAAACAAAAAACAACTCATGTGAGTTGTTTTTTGTTTAAACTAAAGATTGTTTAATTATTGAGCTAGTGTAGTGAATGAACTCTGGCTAGATGTTGCTGTGTTTCCACGTCCATCAATTGAACCAACTACGTAGTAGTAAGTTGTTGATGTTGCTAGGTTAGATAGTGTAGCACTGTGACTTGTAGCTGGGTTCAAATTAATATAGTTTGCTTGTCCGTTTATTGATACAGGTGAAGTTGTTCCAAACCAAACTTTACTATTTGAAGCCTCGTTTGTTGTCCAAATAATATTTGTTGATGTGGCCATAAGTGCACTTGTTCCGACTCCAGATATTACTGGTGCAGTAGTATCACGAGTTGATGTGCCATGCTCCCACCCTTCTAACTTGTCTTCGATTCCTTTTGGAAGATCTTTACATGGAGGAAGTATAGATGATGAATTATCATCTAGCTTGTACCACATTTTTTCTTTGTCTTCTCCTTTACCTTTTCTATCATCGCCCTTTTCCTTCTTTAACCAACCTGGTGCGATAAGGTGTCCTGGAGGAACTTTCACACAAAGTTTTTTATCTCCATCTCTTCGGTTTTCTGAACTAGTTGCATTACCATTTTCAGATGATAATCCAAGTTCGCCCATGTGTTCCATTAGTTTCTTTAGAGTTTTTGGTCCAACGAAACCAACAGCCTCAAGACCGTTTTTCTTCTGGTATTTTCTCAGAGCCTCACTTGTGAGACCTCCAAAGTAACCAGTTATTCCACCAGAGTAGATACTAGGATCTGCTGCTAGGATGGCTTGTAGAGCTTTTACATCTTCACCCGTCATGCCTTGTCGTAGATTTCTCATTTGAACAAGTGTGTTCATAACAGTAGCAGATGATGAAGCTACTTGAGTTTGAGCTGTTTTTAGAGCTTGAATTTGAGCCTGTAGAGCCTGTATTTGGCTCAACATTAGCTGTACTTGAGCACTAGAGCTTGTAGAAGCAGTAGTCTCTGCCATAGTCATAACTGGACTCAAAAGAATGGCTCCAGTTAGCACTAAGCTCGCGATTTTTTTAATGTTCATTAGTAAGATTTAAATTGTAAAATGACGGCTAAAGGCCGTACCAAAGTGAAGACGATATAACCCCATCTTCCTTTCAAGATTGTAACATTACAACATAATTAAAAACACCCGGATATCCCCGGGTGTTTTTAGTGAAAATATTATCTTGTTACTGATATTGATGTTAAAATCTCTGGGGCTGCACTTACTGTTATTCTACCATTTGCATCTTTCATAACTTTATATCCGGTATTGTAGCTTGAACAACTAGTGTAGTTTCCAGTTGTTGGATCTACTGGTAGGGAAGGTAGATAAGTTGGTGTTAGTAAGTTACACAAATCTATATCTGATGAACCACTTCCAATATTTGTAGCTGTAGTGGTTATCACAGATGGTACTACGCCTTTGTTGTCTACCATATATTGACCAATTGCATTTAAAATAGCATTTACATTGCTTGTTCTCTGGCTGTCATGTGCCTGTTTAAATTGTCTTGCTGGGTTTATCGCCACCAAAACAATAGTTGCTAGGATAGCTATGATTCCGATAACAACTAGTATTTCAATAAGAGTAAAACCCTTATTTTTACTAACTTTCTTCATAAATTTAATAAAGTTAACGTATAATTTAATCAATAATTAACACCCGTAATCTACCATATAGGTAGTGGGTTGGAAAGACCTATGGACTAGGGCTTTCCTCCCACGATAGTATCTCAAAAGTAGTTTTATCAACTTTGATTTTAAAGTAAGTATTGTAGTTTTTGTATAGAGAACTAACTGTAAATGATTTTATATTTCCAGAAGTTGATATTGTTCCTATACTACAACTATCACCACTTATGTTCATCGTTTCATTTCCTGTGTATGTAGAATCATTTATTATTTTTAGTATTGTAGTATCTCCACAAGCCTCGGCAAGACCTACACTTTTTTCTTTTAATTCGGATTCTAGAATGTCGTATCTACCATAAAACTCGCTAACTGATAGTGTTGTAAGAACTATCAAAATACTTGCACATATGAGTATTGTGGATATTAGAGCGACGAAACCACCGTTTTTATTTTTTAAATTCTTTCTCATTTTCTTAAATATTTTGTGACAGTAAAATCTTTCCCGTTTATTGTCATATTTGCTGTGATACCAAACGGTGATGATCCAGAGTTTGGTATGTATTGGAATTCTAGTTTTGTAACTTTTACATTGTCTGTAGTTATAGGGGAGAGAGTACTACCTTTTTCACTAAAGAGGATTCTTTTGTTCGTTGTGTCGTATTGAATTTTGACATTTATTTTTTCACCAAGATAATATTTTTTTATATTCAGTGTTCCACTAACTGGATATGGGTAGCTAGTGCTTGGACTTATTACATCAGAAGTAGTTGATGAGACTCCACTCAATGCCCACTCAATTTTTTTCATCACAAAGTTTCCTTCATTTTGAATATATGATTTTGTCTCAAGACGGTCAGTGCTTTCAAAGAGGTTGTAAGCAGTCACAAAAGCCCCTGTGATGATTATCGAAAACAGGGCAATGTATATGATAACTTCTATCAATGTAAAACCTTTGTTTTTTATCATGGGCTATATAATATTTGGAAGTTCGGAGTTGACTGTCCTGTTGCGTATATAAAATCAGGTTCATAATCGAGTCCTTGAGAAACTATATTTCCAAAGTTGTATGTTGCGATGTTCGTTATGCTACTTAAATTTGAAATATTCCATACTTGAAATTCTTTGTTTACTTTTGGTGTAGATATAAACGCATATTTACCTGAAATTCTAATACCTGTTACCCCTGTGCCAATATCTACTTGACCTAGCGTTGGTAAAACTGCGAGTGGATTTGTAATATCAAATACATAGAAGTCGCTTCCGGATGTGGATTGTCTGCCAAAATATAGTTTGTTTCCTACACTGAAAACACTCGCCCCGTCCTGTATTCCTAGTAAGTCTTTATTTGCAATAGTCATTTCAGTAACCACATCACCTGTAACCTCTAACACTCTGAGTTCTTTGTCATCTTCATCTGTTGCCATATATACAAATCTTCTTTTTACACCCGCTATTATTTGATCTTTTACAACCATATCTTCTACAGTGTCATCAAGGTATGTTCCTTTGCATGAGCCACTACCTATCTCTGTAGGAGATGTTGGGTCACTTACATTGAATATGTGAAATTCGGGTCCGGCAGTGTACCTGGTTGTGAGATAGAGTCTGTCACCATAGTAGTAAACAACCCAACCTTGTGGGGTAGACCCCGCGACACAGGAAGATAGTGATATAAGCGCTTTTGAAATTGGTTTGTGTATATCTGTCACATCTATTACTTGTAGTTGCTTTGTTGTGGTGTTCATTGCGGCAAAAGCATATTTTTTTACATTTCCACTTGCGTCTATTTTATTTATTACATCAATGTCGTTTATTACTCCGTTTGCGATAAATCCATTTGTAATAGTCACGAATATACCGCTGTTTTGGCCTTGTGTTGCTACGTTTGTATCTGCAATAGCCAAGTAAGGGGTTTTGTCTTGGCCAATATATGCAACTTTGTTTAATACATCAATAGCAGTTGGTTTTCCTGGACTAAATGTGTCTGATGCGAACCTCTGAGGGTTGTCCCAGTTTGATGTTGGTGTGCTCAATATGCAATCTCCACCTAGAGATGTTGCACCAGTTATATCGCTCAAATATGTTGAGAACTCTATTTTTTGTGTTCGAGTTGGGCTACTAGTCCAACTAACTGTACTTGTGGCTATTTTTAAACATTCAGTCAAATCATCAACTGATAGTGTTTTGTTATATGTTAATCCTCCAGAAGTTATATTACTCAATGTTGTTTTTACTGAAGCATAGTCTTGTCTCGAATTTTTTCTGGCATCTTCAATTATTTTTTTTGCTATTCCTATAGCCTCATTATTTGTTTCTGAATCAATAGAGACAGATTGGTTTCCAAAACTTAGAGAAATCACTGCACTGATGCAAAATATAAGCACTGCAAAAGCGATGAGTATTTCTAGTGTCATACTACCTTTCTTCAGCGATATTCTTTTACCAATTGATTGTGCCTTCATTGTTTATAGTTATGTCTCCAGAACGCAATCCATCTGTGATATGGATAGTTCCTCCCGTAGTTGTTCCAGTGAGCTGACTGAAAACTATAGTAGGAAATGTAGAAGAAAAGTTTGAAGAAGTATAAATTTTTTGGTTTGCAGGGATTAGTTCATTATCAGGACTTCCAGATGTGCAGGTCGAACCTTTGAAAATAATATAGTTCGGCGAGATGAAACATACTCCGTGTGAAGTGCCGTAGTAGTTATTCATAGCTCTGCTTCTTGCTCTCTCTAAAATACTAACGAGTGTTGCTCTTTCACTACGAAAGTAATATCCCTTGAAAGAGTTAAAATCAAACATAAGGCCGATCGACATTATTATTCCAATAATTGCCATCACAACAATTATCTCGATAAGTGAAAAGCCTTTGATTGTATTTATCCTTTTCATTTTATTTAACCTGTAGGTTTTGGGTTATGCTGTATATAGGTGTGATGATAGATATTGCAATAAAGCCAACCATAATTCCCATAAATATCATAAGCACAGGTTCTATGATGTTTGAAATATTCTTTGTGAAATCTTCTACTTCTGCTTCATACATTTCAGATAGATAAATAAGTGAGTTTGAAAGGTTACCACTCCGTTCTCCTGCAGATATTATTTGAGATATAACATCAGGGAACAGGTTTCTTGATTCATCGAGATATACAGATATTCTGGCTCCCTTATCAACTATTTTTCCTAGGTTTTCAAATTCTTTTTTATATACTAGGTTGCTAGTAGTTTTTGCTGTTATTGGTAGAGCTTCACTAAGTGTTATTCCACTTTTCAAGAGTAGTCCGATTGTACGGAGTGAGTTTGCTAGGTTGTATTGTTTAACTACCTCACCGATTACGGGTATTTTCAAAGTATATTTATTAAAGTAAAAGTGAAATCCAGGGCTCTTTCTAAGTGCAACAATGAATCCAATAATAAGTAGTATTGTTCCAACTATGAGGGTGATACCGTTGTGTTTTATAAAATTACTTAGAAAAATAACTATCCTTGTTGATAGAGGAAGCTGTAGGTGAAGACTTGAGAATATTGGCATTATCTTTGGAAAAAGATATGTCATTAAAAATATAACTATTCCAAAAGTTGCTAGTGTTACTACAGCAGGGTAGATAAAGGCCCCAACAATTTTCTTCTTTAGGGCCTGTCTTTTTTGTAATTCATTTGCCAGGTATTCAAGGTTTTCACTCAATATTCCGGTTGCCTCACCAAAACCAATAATATTGATAGAAAAATCTCCAAATACGTTTCTAAATTTCGAGAGACTGGTAGATAGTCTTTGTCCATTAGAAACATCATCAATAATTATATCTAGTATTTTTGAATGTTTTTTAGATCTGTTTTGTTCTCGTATCATCTGGAGACTATCTACTACAGGTATACCAGCCTTTATGAGGAATGAAAGTCTTTTTATAAAATAAGTTTGTTCTTTTATTGAGAATTTTGAAAAGGATTGCTTTCGCATTCTTTTTCCTGAATCAATCAAAACTCTTTTTATATATAGTAACTGTTCCATATAATTATTCTTGGACAACTCTCAGTACCTCATCGATTGAAGTTAGACCATCTTTAACTTTGTTCAAGCCATCTTCAAACATAGTCGTCATTCCATTAGCTATAGCTATTTTTT
>CAZKGG010000014.1:3681-9694 GCA_964552385.1 uncultured Candidatus Saccharibacteria bacterium | reverse complement strand
CCACTTCCAGCTCCAAGATCTCCAAGATACATAGCTGATGCAGTAAATGCGTCCTCAGGTAACCAAGGATTTGCTTCGTGACCCAGTGCATCTTTTAACCTATCCTCGAATATTTTCCAAGTTGAAGGTATAAACTGAGCAGGTCCCATAGCTCCACCATATCCAGCTACTCCAGCAATAGGACATGAGACTACGGTTTTTTCAGAACTATATCCAAGTTTATTTAGTATTTCTATAAATGGGACTGTATCTCTTGGAGCTTTCATAACATTTGAATATGTCTTTGTACCTGCAACATTTTTACCAGTACCAGAATTAAGATCCGTTACATAACACTTACCAACGTTTGCTCCCAGACTACTTTCTTGAGTAAGAATAGCCAACACAAAAGCGGGAGATACTCCAGTTTTTACTGAAGCGCTTTGGGCATAGGTCAATGCAGTACCAAAAGGAATAGCAGCACCACCTCCAGCAAGTTTGAAGAGTTTTGCTCTTATTTCATTAGCTTTTGCTTGTCTGTCAGCAATTACTTGTGTATATGTTTTTTCTTGAGTTTTATTTACAGTAATCAGGTATTGTTTTTCTTTTTCGTTTGCTTCAACTTGTTTTTTTTGAGCTTCAATACTAGCTTTTGTATCTAGTTCTTGATCTTTCTTTTTATCTAAAGCTTCCTTTTCCTTTTCAGTTAAATTCTTTGTGTCTCTTATCTGCTCAAACAATTCTTTGAGTGATCTATTTATCATCTGAAAAGAATCTACATCAGAGAAGAAATCTGAAATATCTTTATTTCCCAAAACAACTTCAGGAAGAGATGTCTGGTCTATTTGATTTGTTTGCCTCAAAAGTTGAGCTAGGGATTCGTGTCCTTTTTCAATCTTATTCTCTAGATCATTTATCTTTTTTACTCTTTTTTGGATATCAAGTCCTAGTTGTTCTATAGCTATATTCTTTTTCTTTATATTTGCTTGCGCCTCTTTTATTTTTGCGTTCAAGATAGCTGCCTCTTGTTGAAGAGATTTTGTGTTTGCTTTTGTACTATTGAGAATACTCTGCCATTTAGCAATATCAGCCTCTGTCTGTGCCAGCTCTGCTCTCCATATTGCGTCTTGCTCCTCTGGTGTTATAGCTTGTGCCTTATTAAAAGTTAGTCCAAACACAAAAACTACAACCAGCATGGCGCTAATTACTTTTAAAAAAGTCCTTTTAGATAATAAAAATAACCTTGAGTGCATCTGTTTGATTATACCAAAAATACAACCTTTGTCTCCTTCTTTTTTTACTAAAAAAGAGCCCCTCGGCTCTATTTTAGACGTAACAAATGTATATAAATTACAATTATGCTTCTGGAGTTTCTTCCTCTTTCTTACCTTTCTTTTCTACTTCAATAGCTGATAGATCAATTGGTGCTGACTCCTCTACTAGCTCTTCTCTAGGTGCTGATGCTGAAGCAACAACCTCTTCTGGATTTTCAATCAATTCAACTCCTGTTGGAAGTTTTATCTGTGAAGCAAGTATCTGACTTGAAAAATCAACAAGTGATGATATATCAACATCAATACTGTGTGGAATGCTTTGTGGGTCTGCAGAAATCTTTAGATCGTGTAGAGACTTTACCAATAGTCCTCCTAAATCCTTTACTGCAGGAGAAACACCAACGAACTCTAGAGGAACTGAAACTTCAACTTTCTTTCCTTTTTCGAATACATAAAAGTCAGCATGTCGTGGGATATCTGTAACAGGGTCAACATCAACAGCTTGGATAAGAGTATCAACTGTTCCCTTTTCTGTTTTTATAGAAACCACTCCTGACTCACCTGCTTTTTTCCAAACTGCAATAAAATCCTTTTTCAATATAGAAATAGGCGTAGATTCTGTCTTTTTACCATAAAAAACAGCTGGCATTTTGCCCTCTTTTGCCAAAGTGTTAAGATCTACAGCCTTGTCTCGTAGTTGTGCATCTAAATTAATCATTCGGCCAGTATATAGAAAATGTCAAAAATAATCAAGGCCTACAAACCGTTGAAAAATCTGAGTTTTTTCTCAACAACATCTTGGACTGCCTTTACTGATTGTTTTAAAAACTTGTAAGGAGCTACTTCATCTGGATTTTCAGCTAATCCTATTTGTAAACCTTGCTTATAGGCCACTCTTATCTCTGTATTTATGTGTACTATAGCTATTCCATTTGCGATAGCCTGCTTAAAGTCATCTTCTGAATTCCCAGATCCACCATGCAAAACTAAAGGAATACCTGTAGATTCTGCAATTTGTTTTGTTCTTTCTATATTTAGTTTAGGATCAACTCCCCCTCGAAGCATACCGTGGAAGTTTCCGATTGCAGGGGCAAGCATATCTATACCGGTTAAATCTACAAACTCTTTTGCTTTTAATGGATCTGTTAGTGAGCTTTCATCCAAAACTACACCTTCTGGAATTTCATCAAGAATTTTTGATGACTGACCTATATAACCCAGTTCCGCTTCTACTAAAACTTCTCTGTCACTTGCTCTAGCATAATCGACACATTGTTTTGTAAGTTTTACGTTTTCTTCAAAAGAAAGTTTTGCTCCGTCGATAATAACAGAATCAAAGCCAGCATCTATAGCCTCCTTTACCCTCTCAAATGAATATGTATGGTCTGCGTTTAGATAAATAGGATAGTCATACTCTTCCCTAATACTTTTTACCAAAGCTACTGCTTGTTTTACTCCTACAAAGTCCCTTTCTCCTTCTGAGACTCCTATAATTACAGGAACATTCAATGACTGTGCGGCTTTGAAAATACCCCAAAGCGCCTCTAAGTTTGAAATATTAAAATGACCGATAGCGACCTTTTTCTCTCGTGCTTCTAGTACTGATTGTTTTAAAGTTTTCATGTATGAAATTATAACAAATGATACTCGGCACTGCATCTCTTTCTCGGCAATTCATTTTTTGAGTACGGATAAATAGCTGGTGCGATTTTCCTCAAGTCTCGGCTACCCGCCTGCGAAGCCTCAAAAAACAAATTGCACTCAACGAGATGCTAAATTTTCATATAACATTATTTGATTTTGTGGCATTACACCCCCTATGTCCGCATCGAGAAATGAGCGAACGAAGTGCTGAGCACCTCGTCGAAACCAATATTTTTTATAGGGGTTAGGGGTAGGGTCTGGCCTATCAAAAATGTTAGTGAGAAAGAGGTGCGGGGTTCAAATATTATTGTTATAATTTCACATATGAAAAATATAGACATACTGGCCATTGGCGACACAGTGGTAGACGCTTTTATCAGAATGAATGATGCAGAGGTTAAATGTGATGAAAACGAAGAAAACTGCAAGCTCTGCGTCCGTTATGGCGACAAAGTTCCATATGAATCTGTTGAAATCTGTAATGCTGTAGGTAACTGTGCAAACGCTGCTGTATCTGCATCAAGGCTTGGACTCTCCTCTGCACTTTATTCATATGTTGGTGGTGATCAAAATGGTAAGGACTGTATATCATCTCTAGAAAAAGACGGTGTTGAAACCAAGTATGTTCATGTGGACACAGAAAATAAAACAAACTACCACTATGTATTGTGGTACGATGTTGACCGAACAATCCTAGTTAAACACGAGCATTACAAATATGATTTTAAAGTTGAAGAAGCTCCAAAATGGATTTATCTAACATCGCTCGGAGACAATACTTTTGACTTCCAAATGCAAATAGTAGATTTTGTTGAATCTCACTCAGAAACAAAACTAGCTTTCCAACCTGGAACATTCCAAATAAAAATGGGTAAGGAGAAACTAGAACGAATTTATAAAAATTCAGAAATCTTTTTCTGTAATGTAGAGGAGTCTCAACACATACTAAATGAGACAAGTAGAGATTTACCTACACTCATGAAAGGAATAAATGCACTAGGCCCAAAAACAGTTGTGATAACAGATGGATTTAATGGAGCATATGCTTTTGAAGCATCAACTGGAGATATGTGGTTTATGCCAATATATCCACACACACCATTTGAGAGAACTGGTGCTGGTGATGCATATGCATCAACAATTGTTTCAATGTTGGCCCAAGGAAAAAGTCTAAGCGAATCGCTGACTTGGGCACCTATCAACTCAATGTCTGTTGTTCAACAAGTCGGAGCACAAAAGGGACTTCTTACTCCAGAAAAAATAGAAGACTATTTAGCAAAAGCTCCGGAAGACTACAAAATAAAAAAGATATAAAAAAGCCCCCAACTCGATGCCGAGCGGGGGCGGGCGTCTATTACCAACGCGCATTCGTTCCTGATACGGAACACCCATTTCCGACCAAGACTCTCTGAACACACGTCAGCCCCTGTTACCAAACTATCTGCAGGTAACAGAGCGTGCTTCGGTGGAAAGCTCGACAAAGCATTGGAGCTTTTATACCACGCTAGTTATCCACAAGTCAACTTTCAACAAAGTCACATTTTGTTAAAATAAAAATCTAGAGGTGAGAATGGATCAACAGAAAATGGAGATCGATAGTCTCATGGCGATGTGGCTCGACAAACGTTTTTCCTTCACTCCGCGGGCCGTGTACTATCCAGACATCGATAGTCTGCACGTCATCGCAGAAGACTGTTCACACACCGAGGCCCAAGAACACGGGACTCTGCTGTGGCTCATGGAACGCAACTGTGACATCTACGGAAATTTCACTCATGTTGGTTTCGTGATTGAATGTGCAAAAGCACTCTCACGTAAACACGGTCTGCCAACTGGTGGAGAGGTCGAGATCAAAGACATCCTGGAAAAGGTGGCCCTCGACTACCCACACACGGCCCCGGCGATCTACGACATCGCTATTCCGATCCTTGATCGGAATAACATTCAAACCGTTCATTTCTAAAAAGAAAGAAAAAGCGCCGAAGTCCGGCGCTTTTTACTTTTTTTAAAATTTACATTAATTTTATTGATTCTTCCTACCTATTACTTTCTTCACGGCTTCTTTTATACTTTTCTCTCCCATTCCATAATGCTCGATAAGTTCTTCTGGTTTTCCACTCTGACCAAACTTATCTTTTACTCCAATAAACTCCTGCGGTACCGGAAAGTTTTGCGACAAAACTTCTGAAACCGCAGATCCAAGTCCTCCAATAATTTGATGCTCCTCAACCGATACAACAGCTCCGCAAGTTTTCGCCATGTTTATTACAGCTTCAGAGTCTATTGGTTTTATTGTTGATATATTTAAAACTTTTACTGTAATTCCCTCTTTACTCAAATCTTCTGCCACTTTGAGTGCTTTATGAACAAGAGCTCCTGTAGCTATTATTCCAGCATCAGCCTTTGATTTTTCATCACCATAATAAAGCTGTGCTTTTCCAATTTCAAAAGGAGTCGCCTCTGTTGTGATAACAGGAGTTTTTTCTCGAGCAAGTCGAAGGTATACAGGTTTACCAAACTCTGCAGCAGCAATGGTCGCTTTCTTTGCTTCTATAGCATCACATGGAGAAATAACCACCATGTTTGGTATCACTCTAGTTATGGCTATGTCCTCTATAGCCTGATGTGTTCCACCATCTGGCCCCACAGAAACACCAGCGTGACTTCCAACTATTATCACAGGCCTATCGTTATAACAAATAGTAGTTCGTATCTGTTCCCAGTTTCTACCAGGAGAAAACATTGCGTAACTAGATATAAAAGGAATCTTGCCCATTGCTGACATTCCACTCGCTACAGATGCTAGGTTTTGTTCTGCAATACCTATTTGAACAAATCTCTCAGGAAACTTTTCCCTGAACAAATGCATTTTTGTTGATTCTGTTAAATCTGAACATAGTCCAACAACTTGAGTATTATTTTGACCAGCAATAACCAAACCTTCGCCAAAACCTTGGCGGATAGGTAGTTGTTCTACCTTTTTATCAAAAATCTTTGGATTAAGTTTTTGGTTTGAATTTAACATTTAGATTATTTTAACATAATTCAGATTGAAAACTTTAAACTTTCATAATCTGGATGAAGTTCGAAGTTCGCAGATTTTACTTTCGAACAAG